>CAJONI010000012.1 GCA_905235995.1 uncultured Bacteroidales bacterium | reverse complement strand
GTTCTGGGTCGTCATCTTCTTCATGACGGTGCGGGTGCTCTCGAACTGTTTGAGGAGGCGGTTGACCTCGACCATCGAGCTGCCGCTGCCGGCGGCGATCCTCTTGCGGCGGCTGCCGTTGAGCACCTGGGGGTTCTCACGCTCGTAGGGGGTCATGGAGAGGATGATGGCCTCGGTACCCTTGAAGGAGTCGTTGTCGATATCCACGTCGCGCAGGGCCTTGCCCACGCCCGGAATCATCGACGCCAGGTCCTTGATGTTGCCCATCTTTTTGACCTGCTGGATCTGGTCGTAGAAGTCCTGCAGGGTGAACTGGTCGCGGGCTATCTTCTTGTGGAGCTTGCGCGCTTCCTCCTCGTCGAATTGCTCCTGTGCCTTTTCCACGAATGAGACCACGTCGCCCATGCCCAGGATGCGGTCGGCGATGCGGGTGGGGTGGAAGACGTCGAGCGCCTCCATCTTCTCGCCGGAAGATACGAACTTGATGGGCTTGCCGACCACCGCCTTGATGGAGAGGGCCGCACCGCCGCGGGTGTCGCCGTCCATCTTGGTGAGCACCACGCCGTCGAAGTCGAGCCTGTCGTTGAAGGCCTTGGCCGTCTCCACGGCGTCCTGGCCGGTCATCGCATCGACCACGAAGAGGGTCTCAGTGGGCTTCACGGCCTTGTGCAGGGCGGAGATCTCGTCCATCAGCGCCTCATCGACGGCCAGACGGCCGGCGGTATCGACGATGACCACCTGACAGCCCTCGGCCTTCGCCTTCTTGATGGCGTTCTGGGCGATGGCGATGGGGTCCTTGACCCCGTCCTCGCTGTAGCAGTCGACCCCGATCTGGGCGCAGAGGGTCTTCAGCTGCTCGATGGCGGCGGGACGGAAGGTGTCGCAGGCTGCGACCAGTACCTTCATGCTCCTCTTGTTCTTGAGGTTGAGGGCCAGCTTGCCGCAGAAAGTGGTCTTACCGGAACCGTTGAGGCCGGCCACCAGCACTATGCCCGGGTTGCCCTTGACATTGATGTCGGAGGCCTCGCTGCCCATCAGCTCGGCGAGCTTGTCGTGCACTATCTTGACCATCATCTGCTCCGGGCGGACCGCCTTGAGCACGTCCTGGCCTATGGCTTCCTGCTTCACGTCGTCGCAGAAGCTCTTGGCAATCTTATAGCTTACGTCGGCATCGAGGAGCGCCTTGCGCACGTCCTTCATGGTCTCGGAGACGTTGACCTCCGTGATGCGTCCTTGTCCTTTGATGAGTCGGAACGAGCGTTCCAGCCTGTCGCTTAGGTTTTCAAACATGGTATGTCAAATCTTCAAATCTTCAGAATATACGGCGGGCGCCGGCTCCCGCTGGTTGTAGTGCATGGCCATCGTCTGCCCGTAGGCGCCGGCGGAGTGGATGGCCAGGAGGTCGCCCCTGTGGCAGGCCGCTATCTTGTGCTGGTGAGCCCAGCAGTCGCTTGATTCACAGACTGGGCCCACGATGTCATAGCTAGCCGCCGGCTCCTCGGAACTCAGGTTCTCGATGGAGTGTGAGGCCTGATAGAGTGCGGGGCGGATGAGGTCGTTCATGCCGGCATCGAGTATGGCGAACTGACGGTCGCGGCCTGCCTTCACATAGGTCACCCGGCTCACCAGATGCCCGCACTGGGCAGTGAGCGAGCGTCCCGGCTCCACATGCACCACCTGTCCGGGTCGGACGGGGAGGTTGCGGCTGATGGTCTCGAACCAGGCCTTGAAGTCCGGCACGGGTTCGGCTTCGGGGTCCTGGTAGTTCACACCCAGTCCTCCGCCCAGGTCAAGGTGCTGGAACTCGATGCCTTGCCCGTGGAACCAGAGCTGTATCTCGCCCAGTTTCCTGCAGGTACGCGCAAAGACGGGCATTTCGGTGATCTGCGAGCCGACATGCACGTGCAGGCCTATGAGCTCCAGGGCGGGGCAGTGGGGCAGGAGGTCGACGACTTCCTGGAAGGCGTTCGGACCGATGCCGAACTTATTCTCCGTCAGCCCGGTGCTTATGTAGGAATGGGTATGGGCGTCGACTCCGGGATTGACCCTGAGGGCTATGCGTGCCTTCAGGCCGAGGCCTGCGGCAAGGTCGTTGACAACCTTGAGCTCGGGAACGCTTTCGCAGTTGAGGCATCCTATCCGGGCTTCCAAGGCTGTGAGTATCTCACGGTCGGTCTTGCCTACGCCGGCCATCACTATGTCTTCCGGAGCGAAGCCCGACTTAAGCGCGAGCGCCACCTCGCCTCCGCTTACGCAGTCGGCTCCGAGTCCCGCCTCGCAAATTGCTTCAAGGATGCGCGGCTCTGCATTGGCCTTCAGGGCATAGTGCCCACGGTAGCCGTAGTGGCGCGCCTGGGCCTGGAATTCGGCGAGGGTACGGCGCAGCAGGTCCATGTCGTAGAAATAGAACGGAGTCCCGATGGCTCCGAACGCTTCTGCCTGTTGCTTGGTGATCATGGACATGCGATACTGCTTGCGAGGCGCAAAGCTACGCAAAAAAAACAGGAATGGCAAGCCCGCGTTCAGCGGGTCAGGCGACCGTAGTGGCAGACCAGGAGTTTTCGCTTTTCGTCGTGGAGGTGCATGCCGTTGCCTCGGCAGTAACGGAACATCTTGCATTCGGCGCAGACGCCCTGCCTGGCCCATTCGCGGTCGCGGTAGAGGCGGAAACCCTCGTTCCAGACTGTCCAGAAGTCGTCGCGGTAGATGTTGCCCTGATAGAAATTGGAGCGTATGCTCGGGCAGGCGGAGATGGAGCCGTCGGCCAGCACCGAAGCGATCGACACCCCGGCCTCGCAGTGGTAGGGCGTGTCGCGTACCTCTTCCTCATAGCCGCCCAGGAAGCCCTCGCAGGCGAAGTTGAGGCCTATGCGGCCTTCCTTCCGCGTGCGGGCTATGAATTCCATGAGTTCGGTGAACTGCTCGTTGCTGAGCTGGAGCTCAGGATGTTCCTTCGCGCGGCCCACGGGGAAGATGGTGAAGATCCTCCAGGCGCGCACCCCGAGCGAGATGAGGTATTCCTTGAACTCTTCCAGCCGCGGGAGGTTCTTCTGGTTGACGCAGGTCACCACGTCGAAGATGAAACCGGGCTCGGCGGCCATCATCCTTAAGGCTTCGGAAGCCCTTGCGAATGCGTTCGGGCAGTTGCGGAGCCACTCGTGCTCTTCCTGGAAGCCGTCGAGGCTGACGGCGGCGGTGCGCAGGCCGCTGCCGAGCAGGGAGTCGAAGCGGCGACGGTCGAGCAGCACGGCGTTGGTGGCCATGCCCCAGGGGTATTCGCGGTCGTAGAGTGCGCGTCCCACCTTCTCTATGTCGCTGCGGACCAGCGGCTCTCCGCCTGTGAAGATGATGAAGGTGATGTGGGGATCGACGTGCGGGGTGATGCTGTCGACCACGCGCAGGAAGTCGGCGGCGGGCATGTCCTTAACCTGCGAACTGACGCGGCAGTCGCTGCCGCAATGCAGGCACGCCGCGTTGCAGCGCAGCGTGCATTCCCAGAATAGTTCAGTAAGCTTGTGTTCGGCGATGCGCTTGTCCTGCAGACGCGCGAAAAGCTCCAGTTTCAGCTTCTTCGAAAGGCCGAACTGTTTGCCGCTCATTTCTTCCTGAGCTTGATGTCGGGGACTTCGATGTCGACGTGGCCTTCGTACCAGCCCTTTCCGCCCTTGTATTTGAGATCGGAAACCACCACGGAAGCGCTTTCGAACTCGCCGCCGTTGGCTTCGCCGTCGATATCGTTGACGTCTACCTGGAGCTTGCTTATCGGGAAACCGTTATGCTCTATAAAGTAGGTGCCCTGGGCACTCGTGCTGAGGGTGTCGAGGGGCCATAGGTTCTGGTCGTAGATGACGCCCTCGGTGTTGTCCGTGCGGTTTGACAGCACTACCTGGAGGCCCTGGATGGGATTGCCGGCCTCGTCGGTCACCTTGCCGCTGACCGACCAGTCGGCGCTGGGGGTGCCGTACATCGAGACGAAGGGAGGCCATATCTCACAGCTGGAGGTGCCGATTCCAAGCAGGCCCAGGAGGATTGCGAACAGGCCGGTGCGACGGTTGGGATTGGGTTTCATATCCTTTTCACTTTTCTCTGATAAGATGCAGAAGGAGCCCGAAACGTTGAGTCGCTCAGTGGAGATTCCTGTAATTATAGGTGGCTATGACTTCTGTACCGTCGAGCAGGACTATCACGGGGAAGGCACCGTTGGTAATCTTCAGGAAGTCAGCAGGTTCGATAAAATGTATCTCTTCCGGTCCCAGACCCGTCTCCTCGAGGAAGGGCCGGGTGTCGGTATTCTCGCCGCGTCCGAACACCGCCACTATGGGCGCATCGGAGAACTCCCCGCGGGCGCGCAGGGCGACGATTTTCTGTGCCGACATCTTGCAGTAGCGGCATTTCAGGCTGTAGAAGCAGACCACGTGGCTGCCTTCCTGAAGCGATGCGGGCAGGACATCCGAATCCATGGCCTCGCGGAAGGCTTCCTCGTTGAGCATGGAATGGCGGGCGTAGCTGTCGTAGCGCCAGTTGTCCGGCGGAGAGACGATCAGCACCGTAGCCAGCGGCACGATGGCCGCAAGGGCGAGCCAGAGATCCTTGTGCCTGCATCTGAAGGGCCTGATGCCGTATCCGGGAACCATCAGCGCCATCCACGCCAGGTTCTTGACCAGCGAAGCGCCCGGCTTGAGGTCGACCCATTCGCCGAAGCAGTGGCAGTTGTCGCGGTTGCCCGTCAGCAGAAGGACGGCCAGGAAGACCGAGAACGCGGCGAGCATGCCCATGCCCGCCCACCATGCCGGCCCGGGGTGGAAATTGCAGATGAGCAGCAGGCCTGCGGTATATTCGGCGGCTATCACAAGCCTTGCCAGCAGGTAGGAGCTGCCCAGGGAGAACCATCCGAAACTGAAGACATAGAGCTCGAATTCGTCGATTCCGAAGAGTTTGGCGGTGGCTGACAACAAAAAAAGTATTCCGGGCAGAACCCGGAATACATACTTTACACTGTTGGGAAGCTTCACCCCTAGAAGAGGTTGGGCGTGCACTTGAGTTCGAGCTTCTGCCCGAGCACGTTGACGTAGGAGTCATGGTTGGAGCACTTGTCTCCTTCTTCGAGCTTCACGGAGCTTTCGTAAACTACTTCGCCATTGTATTTAGCCGTGCAGGTGCAGTCCTTGGCGCAGCTGGAAAGGGCGAAGATGCCACCCATGAGGGCCAGTGCAATGAAAACCTTTTTCATGATTTCTTGTTTTTGTTCTACACCGCAAAGATAAACATTTTTGTGTTTGTTTTCGCGAAATATTTCTATATTTGCAGTCCCAAAAAATAGGGAGAGATGCTCGAGTGGCTTAAGAGGCACGCCTGGAAAGCGTGTATACCCCAAAAGGGTATCTCGGGTTCGAATCCCGATCTCTCCGC
>CAJONI010000011.1 GCA_905235995.1 uncultured Bacteroidales bacterium | reverse complement strand
TACGGCCAAAGGCGTGGTGGAAGACAAGTTCGGTCCGGTGATCGGGGCTGCTGTGATCCAAGTGGGTACCAGCAACGGCGTGCAGACCGACATCGACGGGTCGTGGACCCTCAATGTTCCCTCTGCAAGCACGCTTCTCGAGATCAGCTTCCTGGGTCTGAAAACCGTAACGGTCGAAGCCGGACAAGCCGGCCAGATCCTGATGGAAGATGATCATGAATTCCTCGACGAAGTGGTCGTCATCGGTTATGGTACCGTCAAGAAGAGCGACATGACCGGTTCGATCTCTACCGTCAAGGCCGACGAGATCAACAAGGGCGTCATCACGACCCCGGCCGACCTGCTGCGCGGCAAGACCGCCGGCGTGGTCGTCACCCAGGGTTCCGGTATGCCTGGTGCAGGCGCTACGATCCGCATCCGCGGCGGCTCCTCCATCAATGCAAACAACGATCCTCTGATCGTGATCGACGGCCTGCCCGTTTCCAACGACGGCATCTCCGGCATGAGCGACCCTCTTTCGTCCATCAACCCTGAGGACATCGAGAGCTTTACCGTGCTGAAAGATGCTTCGGCAACCGCCATCTACGGTTCCCGCGCATCGAACGGCGTCATCGTGATCACCACCAAGAAGGGCTCGAAGATAAAGAGCAAGGTTCCTAACGTGGCTGTCGACTACACCGCTTCCTACAACACCCTCGCCAAGTATAATAGCCTCCTCGACAAGGACGGCATCGTGAACATCATACGTTCGTACTATGGCGAGAACTCCGTAGCCGAGGCCAACCTCGGTATCTACGAGAACGGAGTGCAGAAGCTCTACGACACCGACTGGCAGCGCCAGATTTACCACAACGCCCTTTCCCACGACGCGAACCTCAGCGTTGGCGGAAAGATCGGCGACTTCCTGCCTTACCGCGTTTCGGGCGGCTTCACCGACCAGAACGGTACGCTCCTCGGTTCGAAGATGGACCGTGTCACCGCTTCTCTCAACCTTGCCCCGACGCTGTTTGACAATCACTTGACCATCAACCTGAACGGCAAGGGCACTTATGCGGCCAACCAGTATGCCAACCAGAGCGCGATCGGCGCGGCCAACCACTACGATCCGACCAAGCCTGTCTACAACAATGTGAGCGGCTACAACCTGAACGGCTACACCACATGGTTCGACCAGAGCGGCAACATCAATACGATGGCTACGATGAACCCTGTGGCCCTCCTCGACTCGAAGTACGACACTGCCAACGCCTACCGTTTCATCGGCAACGCGCAGATCGACTATAAGGTGCACGGTTTCGAGGCCCTCCGCTTCAACCTGAACCTCGGTATCGACTGGGCGAAGAGTAAAGGCGTCACCGAAACCCTCCAGGGTTCCGAGGAATCGTTCCACAACACCAACCAGTCGGGCGGCGGCAGCCACACCGACTACGACTACAGCCGCCGCAACACGACCCTCGAGTTCTACGGCGACTGGAACCAGAACTTCGGCAGGCACAACGTCGACCTGATGGCAGGTTACTCCTGGCAGCACTTCTACAGCGAGAACAACAGCAACACCTACCGTATCAGCGATATGGCAACCCTCGGCGAGTCGGTTGGCAGAGGCGAGCTCTACCTCATCTCCTTCTTCGGCCGTGCAAACTACTCTTTCGCCGAGCGCTACCTCGTCACCGCGACGCTCCGCGCCGACGGAACCTCGAGGTTCCAGAACCACAAGTGGGGTATCTTCCCGTCCGTGGCCTTCGGCTGGAACGTGATGAACGAGCCTTTCATGAAGAACGCCAAGAACGTCAGCACCCTGAAGCTCCGTCTGAGCTGGGGTGAGACCGGACAGCAGGAAGTGGGCGGTTACTACGACACCTTCGCCCAGTTCCTTACCCATCAGCTCGGTTCATACTATCAGTTCGGCAACAACCTCGTCATTCCGATCTCCGCTCTCGGCTACAGCGCCGACCTCCGCTGGGAGACCACCACGACCTACAACGTCGGTTTCGACTTCGGCTTCTGGAACGACCGCCTGACGGCGAGCCTCGACCTCTATCGCCGTGACACCCGCGACATCCTGAACTACATTCCGGTGCCGGCGCTGTCGAACCTGACCAACTACCTGAACACCAATATCGGTGACATGAAGAACCTCGGTGTCGAGCTCGGCCTGAACGGCGTCCTGATCGAGAAGAAGGACATGAGCTGGCTGGCCGGATTCAACGTGGCCTACAACTACAACGAGATCACCAAGCTGACCGCATCCGAAGACAACGCGACCGGTGTCGAGACCGGCGGCATCTCCGGCGGTACCGGCAACAACGTGCAGATGCACCAGGTCGGCCATCCGATGCGCGCGTTCTACGTGTACCAGCAGGTCTACGACGAGTACGGACGTCCCATCAGCGGCGTCTATGTGGACCGCAACGACGACGGTGTGATCAACGCCGACGACAAGTACTTCTACCACAAGCCTGACGCCGACGTCACCTTCGGCTTCAACACCACCTTCACCTGGAGGAACTGGACGGCCGCCCTCTCGGGCCACGCCTCCGTCGGCAACTGGGTCTACAACAACGTGGCATCCGACACCGAGATGCTCGCCGACCTGTGGACCAACAGCTTCATCGGCAACCGTCTCACTTCGGCCTGGGATTCCTACTTCTCTCAGGCACAGTACACGTCGGACTACTACATCACGAACGCCTCGTTCCTGAAGCTCGACAACTTCACCCTCGGCTACACCTTCCCCAAACTCTTCAAGGTGGGTGAGAACAACGCCGCCCTCAACATCTTCGGCACCGTGCAGAACATCTGCACCCTGACCAAGTACAAGGGCATGGACCCCGAGGTCTACGGCGGTATCGACGGCACGCTCTATCCGCGCCCGCGTACCTTCGTGCTCGGCATCAAGTTCAACTTCTAATACAGCGTGAGATATGAAAAAGATCAATTATATTTTCAGCATCATCGCTCTGGCAGCCGCGCTGACTTCCTGCGTCGGTGACCTCAACGTCACCCCTATCGACCCTAACGCCAATACGGCCGACAAGGCCCTGGTCAGCGAGGAGTCTTACACCCAGTATCTGGCCGGCCTCTATACGGGCTTCGCCACCTCCGGCTATTACGGAGCCAACGGCAGTCCTTCGATCTCCGGCCTCGACGGCGGTGCTTCGCAGTATATCCGCGGCCTTTTCCACCACAGCGAACTGACGACCGACGAGGCCGTCTGCGGATGGAACGACCAGACCATCAAGAATTTCCACTATATGACCTGGACGACCGACGACACGTTCATCTACGCGTTCTATTCCCGCATCTTCATGCAGGTGTCGGCCTCCAACGAGTTCATCCGCGAAGCCAAGGCCACGAACCTGGCCTTCGCCAACAAGGAAGAATACATCGCAGAGGCCCGCGTGGTCCGCGCCATCGCCTACTTCCACGCCATCGACAACTTCGGCAACGTGCCGTTCGCCGACGAGACCAGCGTGGTGGGCCAGTTCCCCGAGCAGATCAGCCGCGCCGACCTCTTCACCTGGTTGGAAGGAGAGTTGAAAGACCTCATCAACAACAGCGCCCTGGCCGCTCCGCGCGCCAACGGATATGCCCGCGCCGACAAGGGCGTGGCCAAGTTCGTGCTTGCCAAGCTCTACTTGAACGCAGAAGTCTACACGGGAACTGCCCGCTGGGATGACTGCGCGTCAGTCCTGGCAGACCTGATGGACGACGGCTACAGCCTCCACACCTCGACCCAGGGCGTATATTCGCCGTACCAGGAACTCTTCCTGGCCGACAACGACCGCTGCTCGGATGAGATCATCTTCGCCATCGAGCAGGACGGTATCAACACCACCAGCTACGGTGCGACCAACTACCTGATCTTCGCCTCCACCGGCGGCGACATGGATCCCGACCTGATGGGTATCTCCTCCGGCTGGGGCGGCCTGCGCACCACTCCTGAGTTCTACGACAAGTTCAGCTCCAACGACGACCGCAACCTCTTCTACACTGCAACCCAGCAGAAGAGCATCGACGACATCGGCGAGTTCACCAACGGCTACGCTTTCATGAAGTTCAGCAACCGTACCAGCGACGGCGGCTATGGCAAGGAAAAGGGTTTCGTAGACACCGACTTCCCGATGATGCGCTATGCCGACGTGCTGCTGATGGCTGCCGAATGCGCGGCCCGCGGAGCCAAGATCGATGGTCTGACTGCTTTCAACCAGGTCCGTGCCCGCGCCGGCATGCCTGCCGCCAACGGCCTCTCCCTGAATGATATCATCGATGAGCGCGGCCGCGAACTCTATCAGGAGTGCTGGCGTCGCAGCGACCTTATCCGCTTCGGCCTCTTCACCGGTTCCAATTATCTCTGGCAGTGGAAGGGCGGCGTCCAGGTCGGCACGACTGTGCCGGACTACCGCACCCTCTTCCCGATTCCGGATTCCGACCGACTGGCCAACAACAACCTTTCCCAGAACCAGGGTTATTGATAGGAGGATACAGCCATGAAGAAAATTTTATCTTTTCTCTTTGCAGGCCTGATCGCCTTCGCTGCGGTTTCCTGCTATCCTGATGACATCGCCGTTTTTGACTCGAGCAAGGCCACCGCGCCTGTGATCGGCTCGTATGAGCTGGGTGCCAAGGCACTTACCATTTCCTATACTCCCGGTAAGTTCAATGCAGGCTTCAACGACAAGATGGCGGTGAACCACTCGTTCATCATCAAATCTGTCGACGGCAAGAGCGTTTCCAAGACCGTATCCGCCGCCAGCAAGGACAATGTCATGTCGGTCAGCGTATCGGCCCTGAACAACCTGTTCATCGGCATGGGCTATGTGGAAGACGATGTCGTATCCTTCGACGCCGTCATCCGCGCCACGATGCAGAATCCCGCTCAGGACAACGGGCGCAACGGTTTCGTGGATTCCAAGGAAACGGTCTCCATCACCGGTTTCGTGATTACCCTTCCTAAGGGCAGCCCGTACCAGGACTACACCGAGACCAGCCCGTTCAGCGTGATCGGTTCGCTCTCAGCCTATGAAATCTCCTGGGATGGCGACCTCGAAATGTGGATGACCCCCGACGGCAACCAGCACGTGGCCAAGTGTGTCACCATCAATGCCGGCGACGAATTCAAGTTCCGCAAGGACCAGGATTGGGCCGTCAACTATGGTGGCGACTTCGGCGGACTGGACAACGCCTTTGCGGTAAGCCAGGATGGCCCGAACATCGTAGCTCCGGCCGGTCTGTATGACCTCTGGCTCGACCTGGCTGCGGGTACCGCTACCCTGACCGAGGCCTATCAGGCCTACCCCGACCACAAGGACGCCAGCAACTGGACCGTCATCGGTTCTTTGGCCGAATACGGCATGAGCTGGGATGGCGACCTGCTGATGGTCACCGACGGTACGACCCACATCGCACAGGGCATCAAGATCACGGCATCCGATGAGTTCAAGTTCCGTCAGGACAAGAGCTGGGATGTCAACCTCGGCGGCCCGTTCGGCGGTGTCGGCAATGAATTTACCGTGACCCAGGGCGGCGACAACATCGTCGTCGGAGTTGAAGGTATCTACGACCTGATCGTGAATCCTGGTGCCGGAACGGCCCAGGTGGTCGAAACTTTGGGCGGCGGCAAGTCCGGCAAGATCGGCGGCGACGAGCCCGGTCCTGAACCGACGCCTGTGACCGGCTGGAACATCATCGGTCTGAACGGCGACTGGGACAACGATATCATCGCCACCAATGACGGCGATCTCTGGACGGCCTTCATCACCGCAGTCCCTGCGGAAGGTGAGGAGACCACTGAATTCAAGTGGCGCAAAGACGGTGGCTGGGACGAGGACTACGGCGGTGACTTTGTAGCCCTTGGCGAGCCTTTCGAGGCTGTGGCCGGTGGCAGCAACATCAAGGTCCCTGCAGGCTTCTGGAAGGTGGTCCTGGATGTGGCCAACCTCACCATCACCGTTTCCAACGGAGAGGTATGGTCGCTGATCGGTGACTTCAACGGCTGGAGTGGCGACGTCGATCTGATCGGCGGCGACGACGGTGTGTGGGTGAGCCCTCCCGTCCAGCTCAATGCCAACGGCTTCAAGATCCGCCACAACCACGACTGGGCTCTCAGCGTGGGCGGCAACCTGGTAAATCTCGGCGAGCCTTTCGAAGCAATCAGCCAGGACGGTCCGAACATCATGCTCCCTGACAGCGGTACCTACATCGTCGAATACAACACCGTGGAAGGTACGATTACCGTCTCTGCCTTGGGCTGGGGCGTGGTCGGTTCCATCAACTCATGGGGCGGATCTCCCGACGTGGTGCTCAAGGAAGAAGCCGGCAAGAGCTATCTTGTCGCACGCAACATCGCCGTGACCGCTTCCGACGAGATCAAGATCCGCAAGAACAACGACTGGAGCGCCGGTGACTACGGTGCCGCCACCAACCTGGGACATTCTGTCAAGGCTGTCCCGGGCGGCAGCAACATCAAGCCCGGCATCGACGGTGCCATCGACGTTTACTTCTTTGAGCGTGACGAAGTGATCATCGTCGCCCCCGCCGGCGAGGAAATCGTCTATTGGGGTGTCGTGGGAACCATCAACGGATGGGGTGCCCCCGACTTTATCATGTACGAGGATGAAAATGGCAACTTCGTATATGAAGACCTGATTGTCACCGCCAACGACGAAATCAAGATCCGTATGAACGAGGTCTGGGCCGGCGACCGCGGAGGTACCTTCGTCGAATTTGACGAGGCCTTTGAAGTCTCCAACGGCGGTCCCAACATCAAGGTAGGCCGCGATGCGGTCATCACCCTGACCTACGATCCCACGGCCGATACGATGGTGCTGAGCGGCGAGTACAGCGGCGACGCCCCTGAACTCCCTTCGACCATGTATATCATCGGCGACGGTGTCGGTGGCTGGGATTGGTCGGCCGACTACATCGTCGACATGACCCCGGTCAACGGAAAGACGGGCCAGTTCTGGGCCATCCGCAACATCGAAGCCGGCAAAGGCTTCAAGTTCTGCGCCGTCAGGGAGTGGAGCGGTGACTTCACCGGACTGGGAACCGACACTGGCTATACTGTCAGCGACGGCAACTGCTTCGTCGAAGAGACCGGCGTCTACATGATCTATGTAGATACTGAGAACAAGAAGGTCTGCGTCGAGAAGGCGAAAGTCTATGGCATCGGCGACTGCTTCGGCGGTTGGAGCGAAAACATGGAGACCGCCCTCTTCACCGAGGTGGACGGCAAACTGGTCGGCACCACTGCGGCTGCCGGCGAGATTCGTCTCTATGCAGCCAGCTCTATCGCCACGTCCGACTGGTGGACCCGTGAATTCGTGTTCTTCGACGGCGTCATTGCCTACCGTGGCAATGGCGGCGACCAGGAGCGCGTCGCGGTGGAAGCCGGCAAGAAGGTGACCCTCGACTTCAACGCAGGAACCGCTACCGTCGAGTAGCCCTTCCCGCCAAACATGATGATGCCCGGGCCGTTCGCGACCCGGGCATTTTTTTGAAAAAATCATAACTTTTTGTTATCTTTAAAAGTTATGATGAAATGTTTCTACCATATCTCAGCGCTGGCCCTGGTCCTTCTGGCGGGGCTCAGCATCGCCTGCCGTCCGGTGACGGAAGTGACTTCGCCCGACGGGCGGATCGTGGTTCGTGCCGGGCTGGATGAAGCGGGCATGCCTCACTATGCCGTCGATGTAGACGGCCAGCCGCTGATCGGGCCGTCTCCGCTGGGACTGACGGCCGAAACTGTCAATCTGGCGGACGGCTTCCACCTGCTTTCTTCGCAGAAGGAAAAACAGGACGGCATCTGGCATCAGCCTTGGGGCGAGAACAAAGAGATCCGGGACCGGCACCAGGCGCTGGTCCTCCGCTTGCAGAATGCTGACGGAGTCCGGCTCGACATCGAAGTGCGGGTGTTCGACGACGGCCTGGGCCTGCGATACACCTATGATGTGCCCGCCACGGATTCCCTGACTGTTTGCGGAGAGCAGACGACCTTCGCGTTCGCGGACGATGCCACCAGCTGGTCTATTCCTGGCGATTTCAATTCCTACGAACATCTCTACCGCAAGATGCCCCTCTCGCAGGTGACAGATGCCAATACGCCGCTGACCCTCAAGTTCGCGGACACGCGCTACGCGTCCGTTCACGAGGCGGCAATCGTCGACTTTCCCGAGATGGTGCTCCGCCGCACGGACGGTACTGCGTTCCGGGCCGCGCTCGCTTCCGAGGCGCGCGTGCCGCAGCGCTTCTCCACGCCCTGGCGCACTGTCCAGGTTGCCCGCACGGCGGTCGGCCTGGTCAATTCCTCGCTGATTCTCAATCTCAACGAACCCTGCGCCCTCGAGGATGTGTCGTGGATCAAGCCCATGAAATACATCGGCGTGTGGTGGGGCATGCACCTGGGCATCGAATCGTGGGGCGGCGCGCACCACGGTGCGACGACCGATGCGGCGCTGCGCTACATCGATTTTGCGGCGGCCAACAACATCCAGGGCGTCCTCTTCGAGGGTTGGAACGATGCCTGGCTCGGTTCCGATGCCCTGCCGGACTTTGATTTCACGCGGGCGGCGCCCGATTTCGATGTGGAACGTGTGGTCGCTTATGCCCGGGAGAAGGGGATTGAATACATTTCGCACAATGAGACCGGGGGCAACTTCCGGCGCTTCGAAGCGCAGTTGGAACGCAGCCTCGACTGGGCCCAGGCGCTCGGCATCCACTGCCTGAAGACCGGTTATGCGGGCGGCGGCCTGTACGGCGGCATCCCGCGCCACAGCCAGACCGGGGTGCAGCATTTCCAGAAAGTCGTCGAAGAGGCGGCCCGTCGCCAGATCATGGTTGATGCCCACGAGGTAATCAAGCCGTCCGGCCTTCGCCGCACCTGGCCCAATTTCATGACGCGTGAATGTGCCCGAGGCATGGAATACAATGGCTGGAGCGCCGGCAATCCGCCATCCCATCACGAGATCCTGCCCTACACGCGTCTCCTTGCCGGTCCGCTTGATTACACGCCCGGCGTGTTCGACGTGCTGTACCGCAGCATCCAGGGGCGGCCGCAGCTGCGTTCCTGGGGTCAGCCGGGTACCCAGTGCCGGGTCAACACGACCCTGGCCAAGCAGATCGCCAACTGGGTGGTGCTTTACTCCCCGATGCAGATGGCCTGCGACCTGCTGGAAAACTACGAAGGCCATCCGGCTTTCCAGTTTTTCCGCGACTACGATCCCGACTGCGATGCGTCCCTGGCCCTTCAGGGTGAGGTAGGGGAATACATTGCCGTCGTGCGCCGCGCCGGCGACCGTTTCTTCTATGGTGCTACGACCGACGAGACGGCCCGCACCCTGACGCAGCCGCTCACCTTCCTCCGCCCCGGCGTGACCTATACGGCCACCCTTTACGCTGATGCGCCCGATGCCGACTGGCAGACCAATCCCTATGCCTATGTCATCGAACGGCGCACCGTCACGTCCGCCGACACGCTGACGCTTCAGCTGGCTGCCTCGGGCGGCTGTGCCATCTCTTTCTTGCCTTTGTAAAGATTTTTGTCACCTTTAAATTGTAGGCGCAAACTCACTATCCTGATAGCTTTGCTTGTGGCGGGGTGAAGCAGCCATGGCGTGAAACTGATGCCCGGGCCGTTCGCGACCCGGGCATTTTTTTATACGTCACCCCGAATTTACAGGAGGACCCGTTACTGGAGGAACACGGCGGAGGAGTAGGGGCCGAGGGAGAGGAGGCCGGTGGAGCCGTCGGCAAGGCCGTTTGAGACGATCATCTTGTCGACCTTGTAGCCGGCCACTGCGAAGGCCGCCGAGCCGCCTCCGAAGTTGTGGGCCACGAGCACCGTCTGGCCTTCATAGCTCATCTTCCAGAGGGCAACTGCGCTGTTGGGGCTGTTGATAGGCTCTATCTCGCCCTGCGCCAGGGCTTTCCATCCATTGCGGGCCTTGGCGAAATTGCGGTACACCCTCATCAGCGAAGCATTGTCCTGCTCCTGTGCCTCCACGGAGATTTCTGCCGACAGCATAGCGTTGTCGACCTTGCCGTTCAGCGCTGCGGATGGCACGCTGCCGCCCTTCGTCCATTTGATGGGCGTACGGACATACTCGTCGCCCTTGCTCTTCGTGCCCCAGTAGCCCAGTTCTTCGCCCTGGTAGACGAAGGGCTTGCCGGGAGAGGTGAGCAGCACAGCCGCCGCGAGTTTCTCCTTGGCCATGTCGCGGCCCAGGTCGCTGGCGGCGCGGTCCTCGTCGTGGTTGGTCAGGAAGATGGCGTCGATGAAGTCGCTGCGGTACTTGCGGAACTGGTTCTGGAAATATACCAGGGTGTTGGCGAAGTCGTCGCCCTTGCCCTTGCCAATGCGGTCCTTGAGCGTGTACCAGTAGTAGAAGTTGAAATTGGAGGGCATGCCTTCGTAGTAGGGTGCCATCTTCTCAGCGTTGTCGCACCAGGCCTCGGCCACCATGTAGAAGTCTCCCTTGCCGCCTTTGGCCTTCCAGGTCGAGTTGCAGCGGTCATACCATTGCTTGAGGAACGACACGTTGGCCGCGGTATTGTTCTGGTAGATCCAGATCACGGCGTCGAGCCTCAGGCCCTCCACTCCCATGCCGATCCACTTGTCGGCCGCCGCTGCCAGGTCCTTGAAGGTTTCCGATTCGGATGCCTTGTCGCAGGGGCCGTAATACAGGTCGGGCATCGAAGCGTCGAAACTGGCCCAGTACTGGGCGGAGGAGCCTCCGAAAATGAGGTCATTGGCGGCGTCGCCCTTGACAAGGGTCTTGGGCTTTCCGAATTCGACCAGCTTGTCGTTCGCACGGGCACCCCACTTGTGGTCACCCCACTGCGTGGCATCATCCTTTACCAGGACGCCCCATTCGTTGTCGATGTTGAGCGTGATTTCGAAGGTGCTGTTCCCGGTCTTGTACATCCGGTTGGCGTTGTTGTCGTAGATGAACCACTTGACCGAAGTATCCGTGTTGCCGCCCTGTGCGGAGCCGGTAGCCTGCGTGACGGTCAGCTGGGGCTGGGAAGGATTCGATACATCGAGCGAGAAATGCAGCAGGCCCTTGTAGCCGGTACTGCCGCTGGAAGTCGAGCACCAGCTGCCCATCCCGCCGGTGATGTATTCGCCGGGCTTGTCTTCAAACACATAATAGCTTCCGTATCTGCCGGAAGGGTCGGCGATGGCCTGCTTGAACCAGCCGTTGTCCTTGCCGCTGTGGTTGAGCACGAAGTCGAGGTAAATGCCTATATCCTTGGCCTTTGCCTTGGAGATAAGGTCCTTGAGGTCGGCTTCTGTGCCGAGTTTCGGGCTCACTGAGTAGTAGTCGTTCACATTGTAGCCGTGGTACGACATGGCATCGTGGATGGGGGAGAGCCAGAGCGCCGTAGCCCCTATGCTGTCGAGGTAGTCGAGATGCTGCGTGACGCCACGGATGTCGCCCCAGCCGTCGCCGTCGCTGTCGGCGAAACTGTAGACGTTGAGCTGGTAGGTGATGCCCGAGAGCTTGGTCTTCGAGGCCTGGTTCCGCCAGGACTCGTCGGGAGTTACAGGGGCATCGGGTCCGTCAGGCCCGTCAGGATTCACATTGGGACAAGCCGTCATCATCAGGGTCGCAAAGACCAGTGCCGAAATATGCAATAAACGTTTCATCATATCTACGTGTTTATTCCTCAAAGTTATTAATTATTTAACAATTTGAGAACTACTTGTCGTGTGTCGGCGGAAAAATCGTGCGGGGCAGGTTCGTATTGATAAATAGGCTGCGGTCGATGCCGTAGCCCATCACCTCATAGCCCTTGGCGTTGAGATGCAGCCAGTCGTTCTCGAAGAGATAGGCCGGATTCAGGCGGAGGGGATCCTGCGGATCGGCGACCATGCGGTCGAAATCGATCACCCCGTCGAAGACACCGCCGCTGCGGATCCAGTCGTTGAGCTGCTGCCGGCCCCGTTCGTGGTCTTCTGAATAATAGCCGTTTCCCTTGAAGGGCGTGACCGTAGCGCCGAAGACCTTGATTCCCCTTTCGCGGGCATCCTGCGCAATCTGCGTCCAGGCGTCCTGGATGTCGGCAGCGGTCTGCAAGGCGTCCTGGCTGCCGCCCAGGTCGTTGGTCCCCTCAAAGAGTATAATGTATTTTACGCCACAGGCCTCCAGCAGGTCGTGCCTGTAGCGCGACAGTCCGGTCGGCCCGAGGCCGCCGCTCAGCACGCAGTTGCCGCCCAGGCCGAAATTCAGCACTGCCAGGTTGCGGGTGCGGCGGTCTTTCAGCAAAGCGCGGGAGAGCTGGTCGGTCCAGCGGTCCTGGCCGTTGACGGTGCTGCCGCGACCGTCCGTGATGGAGTCGCCGAGCACGGCAATGGCCGCCGCATTCCGGCGCCGCGGCTTCACATCGATGGCGCTGATGGTGTACCAATGGTCCGTGCGTGCCGCGGGGGCGGAGAAGTCAGTAGTATTGCCCTCTGCGATATAAGAGGTGGTGCGGGAGCCGGGATGCCCGGTCATCTTGCCGGTGGCAATCTTGCCGTAATGGATGGTGATGGCGAGGTTCTCCCGGTCGCGGGTCTTGAACTTGACGGGATCCGAGACAACTTCCGCGCCGGGCATCATTGAAAAAGCGCGCTGCCCGTCGAAGCTCAGCTCCACGCTGGAAGCTTCGTCGATCTCCGGACCGGAGCCCATTGTCTTCGCCCGGGCGATCTCTACGCCGAGGATCTCCGTCTCGGTGTCGGAATAGTAGTTCGACAGGCGCAGCCGGAGGTCTTTTCCTCCGATGGAAATCTGGACGATCTGCCGCAGGGAATTGCCCTCAAGCCCGGGCTCTGGCGGGATGTTGTGGGGCTCAACCACCTGCAGGGCCGTAGCCCAGGTGGTGACGCGGTCGTTGGGCGGCAGGAGGATAGGGCGGTGGTCCTTGTCGTGGAGCGGCATTCCGAGCCTGTCGGACTTGATCTGGCGGTAGATCAGCGAATCTATGGGTTGGGTGAACGGGCGCACGTCCGCGGGCAGCGGCAGGGCGGAAAACAGCTGGAAATAGCCTACGCAGGCATCCCGCCACCACTCAGCGTCATGCTTCTGGATATCGAGCCTGGCAGCAGCTTCGGCCCAAAGCACCGGGCTGACATAGCGCCTCAGGCCCGCCCAGGTCTTCTGGAAAGCTTCCACCTGTGCGATGCCCTTGTCGTAGTGCAGACAGATTTCATCCCACAGCGTGCGGCCCGAAGGGAGCACATGGCCCCAGGGCAGGTGGTGGAACCATAGCAGGAGTTCCTCCGGGCAGGTATTGACGTTGTTGTACATGGAAGCGAGAGGCTCGTTGTACTGGTCCACGTTGCCCGATCCGCTGCGTGTGCGGTCGAAGCCGATGCCCTCGGCGTCGGCCTGGTGGTAATAGGCCGGCGTCCAGTCGGGACGCTCCAGGCGGTCCCACGGCATGGGGCCGTAATGTGTGCCGCCAAACAGGTGGTGCAGCCCCAGGGGCATTTCGTAATTGACGACCGCTTCGCGGGAGGCCATCATCATGGCCCGGACCGGTACGACGAAATTCGTCTCAAAGGCCTTGTCCGACACGCCCTCCGGACGCAGGAAGGTCTGGCGTATCCATTCGTCGGCAATCTGTTCCGCACCGAGCCGGGGATTCCAGGCCAGGCGTCCGAAGGCATACCAGTTGGCCTGGGCGAAGACATAGCCGCAGAAATTGGGATCCTGCCCGGTATTCGCGACACCGGCTATGGCCGAGACCGTTCCGGCCACGGTGGAACCTGCTCCGTCGCGGAAGGTGTCGGCCGACAGGCATTCCTCCCAGGTGGTGCCGTGGTAGGCAAGATGGTTGGAAAAGCCCAGGTATTCCTGGGTGATCTGGAATTCCATCATCATCTTAGTGTTGCGGAGCTTGCCGAAAAGCGGGCTGAAAGGCTCGCGTGGCTGGAAATCCACGGGGCCATTCTTGATCTGGACGATCACGTTGTCCGCGAACTGCCCGTCGAGGGGCAGGAACTCTTCCACGGCCTGGTTGGCCCGGTCGGGACTGGTGGGGCTGTACACGAAGGCGCGCCACATTACGATGCCGCCATGCGGGGCAAGCGCCTCGGCGAGCATGTTGGCGCCGTCGGCGTGTGTGCGGCCGTAGTCCTGAGGACCGGCCTGGCCTTCGGAGTTGGCTTTGACCAGGAAGCCGCCGAAGTCGGGGATGGCGGCGTAGATCTCGGCCGCCTTGTCCTTCCACCACTGGCGGACCTTCGGGTCGAGCGGATCGCCGCTCTCCAGCCCGCTCAATGAGATGGGACTTGTCCACTTGATGGAAAGATAGGTCTTGATGCCGTATTCGCGAAGGATATCCGCAATCCTGGCCACGCGGTCGATATGTTCCGCATCGAGGATCAGCGGATTGGAATTGACATTGTTGAGCACCGCACCGTTCAGGCCCACCGAAGCGCAAAGTTCTCCGTAGCGCCGGATGCGTGACTCGGGAATCGCGGGCGAGGTCCATTCCCACATGGATTCGCCGGCATAGCCGCGTTCCACTGTGTCGTCCAGGTTGTCCCAATGGTTCAGCAGCCGCAGGGGGTAGAAGGGTTGCTCCGAGATGTCCATTCCGGGACCGGCAGTGCCCATGACCTCGGCGCGCTGCAGGGCATATACTCCGTAGCGCAGGCCTGCTTCGGAGCCTGCGGCGATATGCCGGACGGTACCTTCATCATAAATGTGGTATCCCTCTGGCGGCAGGGCGGGATCGATGTCTGTCTGCACTGAGGCCAGGACGTCCGCGTAGGAACGTCCGGCTGCCAGCCATAGCTCACTGCCATCCTGGCTGACAGGACGTGGCCGGCAGCAGACGGTGAGCAGGGACAGCCCCGCAAGCGCCGTTAATAGAAAAGCGTTTCGCATAAGTTTCCGGTTATTTCACAAAGATAATCCGATTTTTTTGGGTGAGTTCTTTTTTCGTCTGAAAAGACCGGGTATGGGAGATTTTTATTAACTTTGAAAGTTATGCGAAAGATATTATCAGTACTTTTGACAGTGGCCATGGCGGCGGGGTGCGGAGGAGTGAAGGTGACGCCGGCGCCGCTGTTCGACGCAGGGCCTCTGGCGAGCCCCTGCCTTCTGGAGCAGGACTCCAACACAGTGATTCTCCGTGACTATTTCCCGACATTGCCGACGATGGACACTACCGTCATCACGGCGGCATCAGAGGACCCCTGGCTCCGGTATCTCGAGGTGACGACGGCCGACGGTCAGAAAGGCGTGCTGGTCGTCAAGAACATGCTTCCCGGGAAGATGGCTGCGGCCGACCCTTCACTGGCGCCCTTCATGACCACCGCCGCCGTCCCCGGGCAGGACGATAGATTCCTCATCCTCATCGAGAACGAGGCCGACGACGTGCAGGTGCTCTGGCAGAATACCCTTCTCGACAAGGACCACGGCATCCGTGTGGTGGATCGCAACACCCTGGAAATCACGGTGCCCCGCAACGCCCGGAAGATGGAACGCTCCTTCATCCGCGCCTTCTGCGCCGATGAGGAGGGCGGCCTTGGCAACGACATCCTGGTCCCGCTGGAGAGAGGCAGGGTGGTCCGCGACGCAGGTCAGCTCCGCCGCAGCGACAAGCATGCCCAGGTGCTGTATTCCTTCCTCATAGACCGCTTCGTCAATGGCCGGAGCGACAACGACATGCCCCTTGGCACCGTCAACCCCAAGGTGGACTACTGGGGCGGCGACCTGGCCGGCGTGACGCAGACCCTCGAGAGCGGCTATTTCGACAGCCTCGGCGTGACGACGATATGGCTCTCGCCCATAACCCAGAACCCCTTCACCGCCTGGGGCCGCATCCATGACCCTGAAACCCAGTTCAGCGGCTACCACGGCTACTGGCCGTACTACACTACGGCCATAGACGTGCGCTACGGCACCGACGCGGAGCTCCGCGAACTGCTCGACAAGGCGCATGCAGACAACAAGAACGTGATACTCGACTATGTGTCGAACCACATGCACGTAGAGAGCCCCACGCTCACCGCGCATCCCGACTGGACCACGCCCTCCGACACTCCGGACGGCCGCCCGAACCGCCAGCTCTACGACGAATTCCGACTGACCACCTGGTTCGACGACCACATCCCGACCCTCGACCTGGAGCGCCCCGAAATCTGCGCCCAGCTCACCGACTCGGCGCTCTTCTGGATGCAGAACTACGACTTCGACGGCTTCCGCCACGACGCCACCAAGCACGTGCCCGAGCAGTACTGGAGGATGCTGACGCGCAAGCTCTGCGACAGCCTGCCCGGCCGCAGCTTCTACCAGATAGGCGAGACCTACGGCTCCACTGCCCTGATCAACTCCTATGTCAAGCCCGGCATGCAGGACGCACAGTTCGACTTCAACGTGTATGACACCTACATCTGGGCCACAACCAGCCCGGAAGGCTCCTTCGAAGGCCTGGCCTCACGCCTTTCGGAAGACATGTCGGTATATGGCTCCCACCATCTGATGGGCAACATCACCGGCAACCACGACCGCCCGCGCTACATCTGCCTTGCGAGCGGCGACATCGACCCTGACGAGGACGACAAGCTGGCCGGCTGGCACCGCGACATAAAGGTGACCGACCCCGTGGGCTACAAGAAGCTGCAGATGCTCCACGCGCTCAACTTCACGATTCCGGGCGTACCCTGCATCTATTACGGCGATGAATTCGGCCAGCCCGGCGCGAACGATCCCGACAACCGCCGCTGGATGCAGTTCGACGGGCTGACTCCCCTTGAAGAGGATGTCCGTGAGGCCGCCAGTTCGCTTGCGCACCTTCGCACCGGCTCCATGCCCCTGCTTTACGGCGACTATCGCCTGCTCCATGCCGACACCGACGTCCTGGCCTACAGCCGCAGCTATATGGGCGAAACGGTGGTGACGGTGCTCAACAAGGGCGAAGAGCCCTGCAGCCTGAGCCTTACGCTTCCCTGCGGCCTGACTGTCGACGGGAAGAACGAAACCGAGGTGACGGTCGCCCCCATGTCTTATCTGATCCTGAAATAATCGATAAAACTTATAGAAATGAAAAAGATCCTGACTTTCCTGCTTCTCTTCTGCTGCCTGGCCGCCTGTAATAAGGCTCCTGAGGCTGTAACCAATGTGATCCATCCCGAATGGGCCAAGGACGCCGTGATCTACCAGGTCAATGTCCGCCAGTTTACCGATGAAGGCACTTTCGCCGCAGCCGAGACCCATCTCGACCGCCTTGCGGACCTGGGTGTCGACATACTCTGGCTGATGCCCATCCATCCCATCGGAGTCGAAGGACGCAAGGGCACCCTGGGCAGCTACTATGCCGTGAAGGACTATTGCGCCGTGAACCCTGAGTTCGGCACGATCGAGGATTTCGACCACTTCCTCGCCGTCGCCCACGAGAAGGGCTTCAAGGTGATACTCGACTGGGTGGCCAACCACACGGGCCGCGACCACGCCTGGACGGTCGACCACCGCGACTGGTACTTCCTCGACGATGACGGGAACCTGGCCACGCAGTACGACTGGACCGACATAGCCCATCTCGATTACGAAAACAATCCCGAAGTGTACGATGCCATGGAGTCCCAGATGCAGTTCTGGGTCGACCGCGGGGTGGACGGCTTCCGTTGCGACGTGGCCTCGGAAGTGCCGACCGACTTCTGGGAGAAGGCCTTCGCCGATTTCCGCTCCCTGAAACCCGAAGGGCTCTTCTTCCTGGCTGAAGCCGAGAAGCCCGAGCTTCAGGTGAATGCGTTCGACGCCTATTATGCCTGGACGCAGATGCACCTCTGGTATGACGTGTGCGCCGGAAAGAAAGACGCCGCCGACCTGGCCGACTTCTATGTGAGCTACGCCGGCCAGACCGGCATGCCTGCAGGCACACTGGCCATGAATTTCATCTCCAACCACGACCAGAACTCATGGCACGGCACCAACACCGAACTCTACGGCCCCGCGCTCAAGCAGTTCACCGTGCTCACCTTCCTGCTGCCCGGCATCCCCATGCTCTACAACGGCGACGAGGTGAACCTGCCCAAGCGTCTGGAATTCTTCGAGAAAGACCCTATCGACTGGAGTTCCGACCCCGACGGCATGACCACGCTCTACACCGAACTGATCAAGCTGCGCGATGCTCACGCATGCCTCTGGGCCGCACCCTGGGGCGGCACCATGGCCATCCTGCCGACCGACCATCCGAAGCAGGTGCTGGCCTTCGAGCGCGAGGTTGAGGGCGACCTCTGCCTGGCCCTTTTCAACATTTCCGACGAGGAGCTGAGCTTCCATGTCGACAACCACCTCGTGACCCGCGACAGCGACTTCACCCTGCCTGCCCATGGCTACCATGTGATTTTCAGCGTGGGCGACTGTTTCGGCGATTGCGACCAAAGCGAATTTGAAAATGAAAATCAATAAGGTCCTGCTGCTCGGCATAGTTATGCTCAGCACTACAGTGTTCGGTGCGAACAAGCTCGACAGGGTCGAGCCGCCCTGCTGGTGGGTCGGAATGGAGACCGACCTGCAGCTGATGCTCCACGGCGACCGTATCGCCGGCTCCACCATCAGCATCGAGGAAAAGGCCAAGGGGCTGACCCTGGGAAAGCCCTTCTCGACAGACAATCCCAACTATCTCTTCGTGGACGTGAAGATTTCCCCGAGGTTCACCCCGGGGATCTATACCTTCAACGTGCTGACGCCCGACGGAAGGCAGTTCGACTTTGACTATGAGTTCCTTGCCCGCCGCAACGACTCCGCGAAACGCGAGTCCTTCGGCCCCGCCGACGCCGTTTACCTGCTGATGCCCGACCGTTTCGCCAACGGCGACGAGGAGAACGACTCGGTGGATGGCGCAATCGAGAAGGCCGACCCGAAGAACCTGGGAGGCCGCCACGGCGGTGACATCCAGGGCATCATCGACCATCTCGACGACATCGTGTCGCTGGGTGCGACGGTCATCTGGCCCACGCCCCTGACCTTCGACAACGAGAAAACCTATTCCTATCACGGCTACGCCTGCGCCGACTACTACCGCATCGACCCCCGCTACGGCGACAACGAGCTCTACCGCAGCTTCGTGGGAAGGGCCCACAACAAGGGCCTGAAGGTCATCATGGACATGGTGCCCAACCATTGCGGCACCGCGCACTGGTGGATGAAGGACCTGCCCTCCGGGACATGGATCAACTATCCGGAGAACCTCAAGCTCGGAGGCGACAGGCTCAAGCGCACGAACGCAGCCATGAGCACCCACTCCGACCCCCATGCGGCGGAAATCGACAAGGAATCCTGCGTCAAGGGCTGGTTCGACGTCACGATGCCCGACATGAACATGGCCGACCCGCTGGTCCGGCACTACCTGGTACAGATGGCGGTCTGGTGGATCGAATGGGCCGACCTCGACGGCCTGCGCGTCGACACCTTCCCTTATTCCGACAAGAAGGGCATAGCCGAATGGACGAAGGCGGTACGCAACGAATACAGGAACATCAACATAGTGGGAGAAGTGTGGTTCGGAGACGTGGCCCAGTGCTCCTACTGGGAAGGCGTGAGGCAGAAGGACGGCTACAACTCCAACCTCCCTTCGGTCATGGACTTCCCGCTCATGTACTCGATGCTTTCGGCCCTCACCGACGACGGCACGTCCTGGGAACCCTCGATGCTCCGCATCTACAATTCCCTGGCCCTCGACCGTCTGTATAACGATCCTTCCGACATCCTGGTGTTCGCGGGCAACCACGACACCCCGCGCCTGGCCCATGAACTGGGCGGCGATCCCGCCAAGATACGAATGGCCTATACGCTGGTGGCCACGATGCGCGGAGTGCCGCAGCTCTACTACGGCGACGAATACGGCCTGACCAGCGCCGACGGCACCGTGGGACACTCGCAGGAGCGTGTTGACATGCCCTGGGACAAGTTCACCCGCGAGCAGGTCACGCTGCGCAAGCACGTGGCCGACCTCTTCACCTGGCGCAAGGGCTCCATGGCAGTGGCCAAGGGCGACTTCATCCACTTCCGCCCCGACTCGCGCAACGTGTACGTCTACTTCCGCAGGGTGAAAGGGGAGACCGTGATGGTGATACTCAACGGCGGCAGGGAAGACTACGCCGTGGACTGGGACCGTTACTCCGAAGTCACAGACTCCATCACCAGGAAGGGCCGCAACGTCATGACCGATGAGCGGGTGAAGCCCGGCGACAAGTATGTGGTAGCTGCCGGCGACGCAGTGATTCTCGAATTCTGACACGACACATTCGCATATATGAAACCTACACTCCTGGTGCTGGCTGCGGGCATGGGTTCCCGCTACGGTTCCCTCAAACAGATGGACGGTCTCGGCCCCTGCGGCGAGGCGATCATCGACTATTCCATTTATGACGCCATCCAGGCCGGTTTCGGCAAGGTGGTGTTCGTCATCCGTCATTCCTTTGCAGATGCTTTCCGGAAGATTTATTCCCGTGAACGCTTCGGCGGAAAGATCGACGTCGAATTCGTGTTCCAGGAACTCGACTGTCTGCCCGAGGGCTATACTGTGCCTGAGGGACGCGAGAAGCCCTGGGGGACGAACCATGCCGTGATGATGGCCGCCCCGGTGATCCACGAGCCTTTCGCCGTGATCAATTCCGACGATTTCTACGGTCGCGAAGGCTTCATGGCCATAGCCGATTTCCTGCGCAGCGTGGAAGGGCAGAAAGGACATTACGGACTGGTGGGCTACTACCTCAAGAACACTCTCTCTGATTTCGGAACCGTGTCGAGGGGAATCTGCAGCACCGACGAATCGGGTTGCCTGGCCGGCGTGGTGGAGCGTACCGCCATCGCCCGCAAGGCCGACGGCAAGGTCTATTATACTGAGAATGGCGAAGATTTCGAAGTCTCTGAGGAGAGCCTGGTGTCGATGAACTTCTGGGGCTTCACTCCCGACTATTTCGAGTATTCGGAGGAGATATTCAAGATGTTCCTGGATTCCGACGATGTGAAGACCAACCTGAAGGCAGAGTTCTTCATCCCCTACATCGCCGATATCCTCATCCGTCGCGGCGTGGCCAGGTTCAAGGTCATAGGCTGCGAGGCCAAGTGGTTCGGAGTAACCTACAAGGAAGACCGCCCGTTCGTCGTCGAGAAGATAGGGAAGCTTATCGGGAATGGAGTCTACCCGCGCAATCTCTGGGGTGTATGAAATCGATCCTTGGAATAGGCAACGCCCTGACCGACATCCTGGCCATCCTGCCCGACGATACCCTGCTCAAGAAGTACAACCTGCCCTTGGGCAGCATGCAGCACGTAGATGCGCGCACGGGCAACACCATCTGGGCCGACCTCAAGAAGATAGGCATACAGTACGTCGCGGGCGGCTCAGCGGCCAACACCGTCTCCGCCACCGCGATCCTGGGCATGCCTTCAGGCTACATAGGCAAGGTGGGCGACGACGAGCTTGGCTCGCTCTTCCGCCAGTCGCAGATGCAGAACGGCATCAAGTCGACCCTGCTTGTCGGTACGGTGTCCTCGGGCCGCGCGATGGTGTTCATCACCGCCCCGAACGCCGACCGCACCTTCGCCACCTACCTCGGCGCCGCGCTGCAGCTGGAGCCTGACGACCTGAAGCCCGAATATTTCGAAGGCTACGACTACCTGCACGTCGAGGGCTATCTGGTTCAGAACCAGTATCTTGTGCGCCGTATCGTGGAGATGGGCAAGGCCCACGGCATGATCATATCGCTCGACATGGCTTCCTACAATGTGGTGGAGTCGAACAACGTCTTCCTTCAGGACATAGTCAAGAACTATGTCGACATAGTGTTCGCCAACGAGACCGAGGCTGCTGCCTTCACCCACAAGCCGCCCCGCGAGGCCCTGCAGGCCATGTCGGAGATGGCTTCGATAGCGGTGGTCAAGGTGGGTAAGGACGGCTCGATGATACAGTCGGGCGACGAGTACCATTTCGTGGACCCCTGGCCGGGCGACGCAGTCGACGCGACCGGCGCCGGCGACACCTACGCAGCAGGCTTCCTCTATGCCCACGCGCACGGCATGCCGCTCAGGACCTGCGGTGAAGTCGGCTCGGCGCTTGCCGCCAAGGTGGTTGAAGTCGTGGGTACCAAGATCGACATCCCCCGCTGGAAGGCCGCCAAGCAGGAGGTCCGCCGGATAATGGGCGTGGAAGAATGACTTCCGCCATGCCGGGCAAGGCCCGGCGTCTCAATACGTAAAGCTGCTCCCTCCTATGAACTCCCTGATGATGGAGACGGGAGGGATGTGGCGTACGTCGACCGGAGTCATGGCTATCACGTTTCTGATCAGCCCCAGCAGGCGCCGGGCTTCAGGGTAGGCCGGACTGGTTTTCGGAATCACCTGCAGCAGCGGTTCCGCGTAGCACTTCAGCATCGGAATCTCGTAGAACAGCGCCGAGTTGAACTCGGCGTCGGCCTCCGACTTGAAGGGCAGGATGTATTTCTCCTCCCCGGCGCGGACGCTGGGCCAGCGCAGGATCGTCGCTTCCGCCGAAATGCCGCGGAACTGGTTGTCCCTCACTATCCTGCGGAGCTTGCGGTAGTCGACGGCAGTCAGGCGGATAACCCTGCCTACGTGCAGGGGGTTGAGCACCGACACGTAGAGCTTGAACTTCTCCTCTGACGGAATCTGCGGCGTCAGGGAGGGATTGAGCCCGTGTATGCCTTCCATGATAAGGACGTCGTCATTGGAAAGTTTCAGGAACTGGCCGTCGAAGTGGCGCCTGCCCGTGATGAAGTCGTATTTCGGTATCTCGACCCGACTTCCGGCGAACAGCTCGCTCAGCTGTTCGTTGAGGAAAGGTACGTCGAGGGCTTCCAGGCATTCGAAATCATAGTCGCCGTTCTTGTCGCGGGGAGTATCCTCCCTGTTGCGGAAATAGTCGTCGAGCGAGATGATGATGGGGTTGAGTCCTATGACCCGCATGTGCATGGCCAGACGCTTGGAGGAGGTGGTCTTGCCGCTGCTCGAAGGGCCTGCGATCAGCACCAGTCTCACACCGGGCCGGTCGGCCACCTCGTTGGCGATCTCAGCGTAGCTGTGGTCGTGCAGGGTCTCGGAGAGGTTGATTGCATAGCGGGCCTTCCCGCTGGCAATCACTTCGTTGAGCGAACTGACATTGTTTTCGCGGAACACATTCCGCCACATCGACATTTCTTTGATCATAGCATTGTTTTCAAATATTCGCCGGTCCAGGAGCCGGGCGTCGCCGCCACCTGTTCCGGGGTACCCTCAGCAACAATCGTTCCTCCGTCCCTGCCTCCGCCGGGGCCGAGGTCTACTAGCCAGTCCACTGACTTGAGTATGTCAAGGTTGTGCTCGATGATCACGACCGTGTTGCCCTTGTCGACCAGCCTCTGCAGCACCCCGACCAGCACCTTGATGTCTTCGAAGTGAAGGCCGGTGGTAGGCTCGTCGAGGAGATAGAGCGTGTTGCCGGTATCGCGCCGGGCCAGCTCGGCGGAGAGCTTCAGCCTCTGGCTCTCGCCGCCGCTGAGGGTGGTGGCGCTCTGGCCGAGGGTCAGGTAGCCCAGGCCCACTTCCTCGAGTGTGCGGAGTTTCTGTGCGATGGAGGGGATATGTTCGAAGAACACTGCGGCCTCGGACACGTTCATGTCGAGTACCTCGCTGATATTCTTGCCCTTGTAGCGCACGGCAAGGGTGTCGGGCTTGTAGCGCCGCCCTCCGCACTCCTTGCAGGTCACCTGCACCGAAGGGAGGAAGTGCATCTCGATGAGCTGCACCCCGGCGCCCTTGCAGGCCTCGCAGCGTCCCCCCTTCACATTGAAGGAGAAGCGGTTGGCCTTGAATCCCCGCACCTGAGCGTCGGGCGTCGCCTCGAAAAGGCGGCGGATGTCGGTCATCACGTCGGTGTAGGTGGCAGGGTTGCTGCGCGGCGAGCGGCCTATGGGCTGCTGGTCCACCTCGATGACCTTGTCGATATTCTCGACACCGTCGATATGTCCGTAGGGCAGGACAGGGTACTTCGACCTGTAGATCCGGTTGCTGAGTATGGGAAGCAGCGTCTCGCTGACCAGCGAGCTCTTGCCGCTGCCGCTCACTCCGCTTATGCCCACCAGCAGCCCGAGCGGCAGGTCGAGGGTTACGTCTTTCAGGTTGTTGCCCCTGGCGCCCTGCAGGGTGATGTACCTGCCGTTGCCGGGACGGCGCACGGACGGTACTTCTATGCACTTGCGCTTGAGCAGGTAGTCGATGGTCGGGCTCTGCCCCTCGGGAACGTCAGCGATTTGGGAGGGAAGGCCGTTGTAGAGCAGACGCCCGCCTTCCTTTCCGGCGCCGGGGCCCAGGTCCACCAGCCAGTCGGCGCTTCGCATCATCTCCTCGTCGTGCTCGACCACCATCACCGAATTGCCAGAGTCGCGGAGGGCGCTGAGAGAGCCGATGAGTTTGCGGTTGTCCTTCTGATGGAGTCCGATGCTCGGCTCGTCGAGCACGTAGAGCACGTTGACCAGCTTCGACCCTATCTGGGTGGCCAGCCTGATGCGCTGGCTCTCGCCGCCGCTGAGCGAACGGGTGGCGCGGCTCAGGGAGAGGTATTCCAGGCCTACGTCGCGCAGGAAGCCGATCCGGGCCTGCAGCTCCTTGAGTATGTCGTTGGCAATGGTCTTCTGGCGTTGCGTGAGGCGCCCGGGGAGCGACGCGACCCAGTCGTAGAGCTCGCTGATGTCCATGTCGGCCACTTCGGCTATGTTCTTGCCGTCGATCTTGAAATTCAGCGCCTCGGCCTTGAGCCTCGTGCCGCCGCACACCGGGCAGGGCATCTCTTCGAGGAACAGCTCCTTCCGCTTCTGCTTCCAGGGATGGTCCTCCTCCTCTCCTTCCACCGACAGCTGGGCGAGTATGCCAGGGAAGGTGGACATCTCCATGTCTGACTCGGTGGAGCCTATGCGGAGCAGTTCGTCGGTCCCGTAGAGTATCACCTGCAGGGCCTCTTCCGGAATCTCGCCGATGGGGTCGTGGAGGGAGAATCGATAGCGGCGGGCGATGGCTTCCAGGTAGCGGAACATGTTGTTGCCGCGGAGCGGGCCTATGATCTCGATTCCGCCGTCGGCGATGGAGCGGCTGCGGTCGGGGATTATCTTGCCCATGTCGGCGCGGGCCACGGTGCCGAGCCCACGGCAGTGCGGGCATGCGCCCTGCGGAGAATTGAACGAGAAGGTATGGGGTGCCGGAAGCTCGAACGACAGGCCGGTGTCGGGGCAGACCAGGTTGCGGCTGAAGTGCTGGAGCTGGTTGTCTTCAAGGGTGAGGATGGCCAGCGAGCCTTTGCCCTGCGACAGTGCGGTGGTCACGGAGTCGCGTATGCGCTTGCGGTCGTCGGCGCTGGGGATGAGCTTGTCGACCACAAGTTCCACGAAGTGTATCCTGTAGCGGTCGAGCGGCCCGGTTTCCGAGAGTTCGCAGATCGTGCCGTCGACCCGCACCTGGGTGTAGCCCTTTCTCTGCAGCTGGGTGAAGAGTTCGCGGTAGTGGCCCTTGCGTCCCCTCACCAGAGGTGCGAGCATCAGCACCTTCTGCCCGGCAAAGCGCTGAAGCACAAGGTCCACTATCTCTTCCTCCGTATATCGTACCATCTCCTTTCCGGTTTCGGGCGAGAAGGCCTGTGCGGCACGGGCGTAGAGCAGGCGGAAGAAGTCGTATATTTCGGTGATGGTGCCCACGGTGGAGCGCGGGTTGCGCCCGACCGTCTTCTGTTCGATGGAGATCACGGGGCTCAGGCCTTTTATCTCGTCGATGTCGGGGCGTTCCAGCATTCCTATGAACTGGCGGGCGTAGGCGGAGAGAGTATCCATGTAGCGGCGCTGCCCCTCGGCGCAGATGGTGTCGAAGGCCAGGGAGCTCTTTCCGCTGCCCGACAGGCCCGTGACCACGACCAGCTTGTTGCGGGGAATCTCCAGGTCGATGTCCTTGAGATTGTGGACGCGCGCTCCTATGATGGATATCTTGTCTTGCCGGTTCATCTCAAGGTTGCAGGAAAGGGTTCGTGGAGCGTTCGTAGCCTATGGAGCTGCTTCCGCCGTGGCCGGGAAGCACCATGACTTCGCCGTCGAGCGGCAGGAGCTTGCGGAAGATGCTGTCGATGAGTTGCTCGTAGTTGCCGCCGGGGTGGTCGGTGCGGCCTATGCTGCCGGCGAAGAGCGTGTCGCCGGTGAAGATCACGCCGTCGGCCCTGCAGTAGAAGCAGACTCCGCCCTGGGTATGTCCCGGCGTGGCCAGAACTTCGAGCGTAGTGTCGCCGAATGAGATCTTGTCGCCGTCGGCGATGTCGACGAAGCGGCCTGTGAATGGCTTGAATTCCAGCCCGAGCCGGGCGCACCAATCGGCAGAGCGCACAAGCTGCTCCCTGTCGTCCGGATGCATGTAGACATCCAGTTTCCAGCGACTGGCCACGGCTTCAAGGCCCAGGATATGGTCGAAATGGCTGTGGGTAAGCAAAATCTTTTCGGGACGCAGGTTTTTGCCCTCCACGAAAGATTCGATGAGGGAGAGTTCCGCGGCGCCATAACAGCCCGGGTCCACGATCACGCAGGCTCCGGTTCCGTCCCACGCCAGGTAGCAGCATTCGTGCAAAGGGTTGCAGAAGAAAGTCTTGATTTCCATAAAAAACCTTCAAACATGCAAAATTACGAAAAGATGTTGTAATTTTGTGAGCCAATCAAAAACTACGTCCATCATGCATATCGCCATCGCAGGAAACATCGGAAGCGGCAAGACCACTCTCACCAGGATGCTGGCCGGCCATTTCCACTGGACCCCCAAGTACGAATCCGTCGACTACAATCCATATCTCGCAGACTTCTACAACGATATGGAGCGCTGGTCGTTCAATATCCAGATATATTTCCTCAACAAGCGATTCCTCGACGTAGTCGAGATTTCCAAGCATGAGGAGATCATCATCCAGGACCGCAGCATCTATGAAGACGCCTGCATCTTCGCTCCCAACCTCCACAACATGGGCCTCATGTCGACCCGCGACTTCGACAACTACAAGTCGCTCTTCTCCCTTATGTCCTCTCTGGTCAAGGCCCCCGACCTGCTGATCTATCTACGCAGTTCCATTCCCCACCTTGTGGGCAACATCCAGAAGCGCGGACGCGAATACGAGAGCAGCATCCGCCTCGATTATCTCAAGGGCCTGAACGCCCTCTACGAGGAGTGGGTGGAAAACTATCGCGACGGCAAGCTCCTGATCGTCGACGTAGACAAGCTCAACTTCGAGGAGAGCCCCGAAGACTTCAGCACCCTCTGCGACCTGATTGAGGCGCAGATCAACGGACTTTTCTAAGCTTCCCGACGGGAGACGATGGCCGTGCGGGCGTAGGAGATCACGCCCAGGGCAAGTACGAGAACATTGTGGAGCTCATGCTGGAGCGTAGCGAACAGGATGCCTGTCTCCCAGCTTCCGCCGTACAGCGATGATACCGACAGCGCGATGAGGTAGTGGTATGCCCCGATGCCGCCCGGCACGGGAATTATCGAAGCTATGTTGCCTATGGCGGTGAAGAAGAGCGCGTCTTCGATTCCAAGTGCGTCGAGGTCGGGCAGCGCGCGCATGATGGTGTAGCACATGAGCAGGTACATGGTCCAGATGCCCAGCGTGTAGAGCAGGAAGAGCCATTTGTGCTCCAGCTTGCCGAAGCTCGCGAAGCCCTGGCCTATGGAGGCGACGGCGTCGGCCACCCTGCCGCAGAAGCGGTTGCGGCTGCGGAAACGGAACACGGCCCAGAAGAAAAGCGCGGCCAGCACCACGAAAGCCGCCACCAGCCACCATAGCGAGAAGTCGAAGCGTCCGGCGAAAGGCGCGAACACCTGCTCCTGGAAGAAGGGACCGAACTTGGAGGAGTCGAGCACCACGGCCAGCACAATGAGCAGGACGATGGCGGTTATGTCCCACGCGCGCTCCATGACAACTGTCCCGAAAACGTTTCCGTAGCCCGATTTTTTCGACACGTAGCCGCAGCGGAGCAACTCTCCGGTGCCCGGGAGCGCTACGTTGGCCATGTTGCCTATGTTGTTTGCATCCCATACCGTCAGCCAGCCGGACTTCTGTCCGGAAGCGCGGAGCAGCGTCTGCCAGCGGAAGGCGCGGAACACCAGGGCCCCGATGCAGGCGGCGAAGAAGGGCACGAGCCAGATCCAGCGGGTGAGCTTCAGGCCTTCGAGGAAAGCGTTCCAGTCGACGCTGCGCAAGGCGAACCATACGAGCACTACGGCAAGGGCCAGCGACAGCAGGTATTTCAGGACGTTCTTGACTTTGGCATTCATGGTCACGACGTTTCCAATGCAAAAATAGCACTTTTTTTAATAGAGATAAAGAAAGGCGTCTTCGCCATAAGAAAAGAGGAACCTGCCTTCGCAGATTCCTCTTTTATTCAGGTAGCGGGACCCAGGATTGAACTGGGGACCTCATGATTATGAATCATGCGCTCTAACCAGCTGAGCTATCCCGCCGTACCGCTTTGTTTGTTGAGGTAGACGGATTCGAACCGCCACTAAGAGGACCAGAATCTCTTGTGCTGCCATTACACCATACCTCAGTGCAGCTTTGGGACTGCAAAGGTATGAAAATTTTCGGGTTTGCAAGAAAAAGATTATTTTTTTTGCAGGGCCTTTTCGTAGACGTCCTCGATCACCAGGCCGGCGAGTGTCATGCCGAAGATTGCCGTGATGTGGGCGGCCGTGCCGTTGATCTGTGCCTTGCGGCCGTCCCACTCGCTGTTGGAGGAGTCGGCGGCGAGGGCCTGGCCCCGGTTGGGCAGGACTTCCTCGTCGTACACGCACTGGAACTTGTGCCCGGGCCAGGTGTGGTTCTGCTTGAATTTCTTGCGTATGGCAGCTCCCAGCGGGCAGCCGCGGACATTCCAGAATTCGGCGACGCGCACCTTCCGGGGGTCGACCTTGCAGGCGGCGCCCATGGAGGAGAAAAACACCGCCGGAGTGCGGGTGGCCCGCAGGATGAGGTCGGACTTCTCCTTCAGGGAATCGATGGCGTCGATGATGTAGTCGTATTCCTCCATCCGGAAGGAGTCCGCGGTTTCGGCGGAATAGACGCGCCGGATTGCCGTGACCTCAGCCCCAGGGTCTATCTCCAGCAGGCGGTCGCGCAGCGCCTCGACCTTGACCTGGCCTACGGTGCGAGAAGTGGCCATCAGCTGGCGGTTGACGTTGCTCTCGCTCACGACGTCGGAATCAACGAGCGTGATGTGCCTTATGCCGCTGCGTATAAGCCCTTCGGCGCACCAGCTGCCTACGCCTCCCACCCCGAAGAGAATCACCCTGGCGCCCGTGAGGGCGTCCATCACGTCGTCGCCCATAAGCAGGGCAGTGCGCGAGAGGAATGCAGGTCTGGAGTTGTCCATGAGAGCTTTTTTCGCGACAAAGATACGTAATCTCGCGAAAAATCCTTAACTTCGTTCCATTATGAAAAGATCAGTCATCGCATCATTGCTGGCCATCGTCGTGCTTTCAGGCTGCGGCGTGATAAGCCAGAAAAACATCAACACCAGTGCCCTGGCCATGGCTGCCGGCACTGCAGCTACGGCCCTTACCATTTCCGACGAACAGATCGCCGAACTCAGCGCACAGACAGTCGCCTACATGGATTCCTGCAACACCGTTGAAACAGGCGCCTACGATGCCCGCATGCGCAGGCTGATGTCCAAGGTGAAGAGCATCGACGGCATCCCCATCAACCTCAAGGTCTACAAGACCGACGAGGTCAACGCCTTCGCCTGCGGCGACGGTTCGATACGTGTGTATTCGGGCCTGATGGACGTGATGGATGACGCCGAACTTATGGCCGTCATCGGCCACGAGATGGGCCACGTCCGCAACAAGGACACCAAGAACGCGATGAAGAAGACCTACATGACCTATGCCGCCCGCCTGGCCCTCTATTCGACCGGGACCATGCTGGGAACGCTGTCGGCCAGCCTGCTGGGCGACATAGCGCAGAGCTATCTCAGCGCCCAGTATTCCCAGCAGCAGGAGTTCGCAGCCGACCAGAACGGCTTCCAGTTTGCCATCGAGCAGGGCTACAGTCCCTACAGCATGTACAACTCGCTTCAAAAGCTCATGAAGCTCGCTGGAGAGTCCGGTTCGATTCCCACGGGGGTGCAGACTGCTTTCTCCTCGCATCCCGCCACGGCGGAGCGCGCCGCCCGCATGAAGGCCGCGGCCGACTCCTATACTGCGAAGTAGCGTCAGTCCCTGAGGGCCTTCCTGCCGGCCATGAACCGGTCGAGCAGCGCCATCATGCCCGGGAAAATCAGAAGTATTATGAGGATCGAGGCCAGTGCACCGATGCACAGGCTCTTGAGGATCATTGCTATCATGTGGTCGTCGATGGTCATGTACATCAGGAACGGTGTGCAGACGATGATCAGGCCGGAGGTGAGGATGGAGTGCCCTGCGCCCCGGTAGGCGTCGGCAAGGGCCTTGGCGACGCCGTTGGTGCGGCGGCTCTCACGGTAATAGTTCGTCAGCAGGATGGAATAGTCGATGATCGCACCCATCAGGATGCCCTGCACGATGAGATATGCCAGGAAGAAAAGGGTGTTGCCGCCCAGACCGCTGACATACACGTTGATATAGACACCCGAGAGGACGGTCATGATGAGCGGGATGGGAACTACGGCTGAACGGAAGGTGATTGCCACGATGACGAAGATGGCCCCCACGGTCAGCAGGGTCAGCAGCAGGAGCTCCATGGGGAAGGATTCCTTCAGCTCCTTGAACATTTCCGACTCCGCTATCAGATAGTGTTCTTTTTCGAGATGCTGGTCCGAGAGCGTGAGCGCTTCGTCTAAGAACGAGAAGGTCTCGTCGGATTCCCTCGGGAAACCGGTGACGAAGGCGGCCATTGAGAATTTTTCGCCGTGCAGCGTCGCGACGCCCTCATCGAGCAGTTCCCGTGCCTCGGCCAGATTGTTCTTCAACGAATCGGCCACGAAGCGTGACAGGGCGGGATCGGCGAGGAGTGTGTCGGACAGGTAGTTCACCAGCCCCATGACAGACATCTCCTGCTCAGGATCGGCATAGCGCTGTGAGCCGGCGTAGAGGTAGAGCAGGTCGAGATCGGACTGCTCTATGGGAATCCCGGCTGCCCGGAGCAGGGAGCCGGTGCGGGTTGCGCTGCAGCGCTCGCCCGACAGGTAGGCTTCCACCAGCAGTTCCAGGGGCGTAGGCTCTGGCTCAGGTTCAGGTTCCGGCTCTTGTCTGGGTTCAGGCTGGAGCTCATGCTCTTCCGCCTCTTCCGGAATCGCTGCGGCAAGCAGCAGGGTGTCGGCTGCGGCTACGGCGTCGACCGGAGCTTCAGGCGGAAGGGCAGGCCCTGCGGCCATGGCGGCTTTGACTTGGGCCAGTTTTTCATGGAGTTCGTCGATTTGATCTGCCGTAACGAAGGAGGCATACCGCTTGTTGTTGAGCAGTGTGCTGTCAATGAAGGTCAGGAATTCGTAGGGCGACATGGTGGCGCCCGTTTTTCCGGTACGTCCGGCCATGCGATAGACGGCGGATATCGCGGTACGCGACAGTCCGGTCGAATCGGCCATCTCCCGGGCGCTCATCTGCCGTGTGACGCTCTCGTAGGTATAACGGTTCGGGGTCACGACAGTGTCGGCGGGAGCCGGTTCAGGTTCCGTCTCCACTTCGGCTTCGGCTTCAGGTTCTGGCTCCGGCTCCGGTTCCGCCACGGCCACTGGTTCAGGTTCCGGCACTGGCTCGGGTTCAGAAGGTTCGAGTGCGGCCATGAATCTTTCTTTCATCGCTTCCATGTCGAATTGCTCCGGCACCAGGCCGCTGTCGGCTGCCTCTTCTGCGAGTTTGGCTATCTGCTGCAGGCTGAAACGCTCGGTGCGTTTCGGATGCGACTGCGCGTAATAGACGATACTGAGCAGTTCTTCGCTGACCATGGGCGAGATTGTCGAAAAGCGTTCCGCCATTTCCGCAGCGGTGAAACCCTTCAGGGCCAGGCTGGGATAACTCAGGGCGGAGATGACTTCAGGATGCCGGGACAGGGAATCCAGGATCGGAGGTACCGATGCTTCCTCGGACGTGTCGTAGAGGAGCATCATCGGGTTCTTGGGCGGGAACTTCTCCGTGATCTCGTTGGGGAAGCCGGCTGAGAAAGATATGACAGTCTGCTTCTGCAGTATGAACGATCCGACGGCCACTCCAATGAAAAGGATGGCCAGGGGGATGCGGAAGCGCATCTCGAAACGGGCAAGTGATGCAGATGGCAGGGATGGAATCTTTTTCCGGGAGTTCATGATGCCCCTGTCGAACCTCAGGATCAGCCAGGGCATTACGGTGAATGCGCTGAGCATGCTGAAAAACACTCCCTTGGAAAGGATTAAGCCCAGGTCGGCTCCGATCTTGAACTGCATGAAGGCGAGCATCAGGAGGCTGACTATGGTGGTGAAGGCGCTGCTAAGCACCGAGGGCGCAGCTCCGGCCAGGGCAGCTTCCATAGCCTCTTCCTTTGCCTTGTCGAGCGCCCTCTCCTGCCGGTAGCGGTTGAGCACGATTATGGCATAGTCCATCGAGAGGACCATCTGAAGCACGGCCACCATGGAGCTGGTTACCTGGGAGATGCTTTCCAGCAGGGCGTTGGTTCCCGCGTTGAGCGCCACGGCGATGCCCAGCGTCAGCAGTATCAGCGGGACGTCGGCCCAGGATGCGCACATTATGATCAGGATGAGGCCGGCAAGTGCGACGCCGAGCAGCAGTATGCCTGTCAGGTTGGCCGGCATCTGGGTTTCTCCCTCGACTTCCACGTCGACGGCCGTCCCGAAATGCCGCTTGACGGTCTTCTTGATGCTCACGGGGTCAGAGTCTCCCGACACCCGGTACTGGAAGAGGGTGTAGGGTTGTTTCTCCTGAACGCCGAGGAAAGTGAGCCCGCCGGTAATTGAATCGAGGACCGCGCGCATCCGTACCTCGTCCACCGGGACGGAGAACATGATGTCGAGCGAACGCATCCGCGTGTCGACCTGCGGCATGTCCTGGTGTATCCGGTCGATTCCCTGTTTCATCTGCGACTTGCCGGGCAGGTACGTGGTCAGGTCGTAATTGACGTTGACCTTGGGAATGAGAATGATGCAGACAACTGTCAGGACGACTGACAGCACCATCCAGACATTCCTGTAGCGGACGAAGAACCGGGCGAGCTTTTTCACCCCGCAAAGATAATAATAATCGGCTCAGACCCAATAATAAGAACGTCGTCAGGCTCAGGGTCTCGCCCGCTGGGGCGGAAGGATGCGGACCGTCCCTGCAGGTGAGATACTGTAGGCGTAGTTGTAGCACCAGTAGATACGCCATGCGAGGAAGCGGCGGTTTGTCGCCGTATAAATCTCGAAATTGAATTGCTTGAGAGCCAGGTCCTTGACGCTTATGGTCCTTTGACCTTTCCTCAGCAGAGCCGCGAGTATCCTCCAGTTCTGTTCCAGGATCACATTGAAGACCCTCAGTTCCTTCTGTCTTTTCCTCCTCTGCTCGTTGTGCCATTCGATCCGGCAGCCGTCGTCGCAGAATTTCTTGTCCAGGCGCCCCTGCAGGGGCCGGCCGCAGCGCGTACAGTATTTCTCCATCTTCTACAATCTTTTACACAGGCAAAGATATGTGCTCCCGCTTACAAATAAAAACTCCGGGATGCGATTTACCGATTCTCGAAAAAGGCGGCGATAATCCAACTTTTCCGGGCCGCCGATAAACGTTTCTAAGCGTTTAGCGGCTGGATTGGCGGCTTCAGGCACCCTTACTTTGCGGCCAGAACCTTTTAAACACAAATCGCAATGATCGCAAATGAATTTCTGAACAGGGTGGAGCTCCGCGGACGCGTGGGCCATGACCCAAAAATCATCACCGTAGGTGACTCACAATTGGCCCGTTTCTCCCTGGCTACCAACGAAGCCTTCCGCGGCAAGAACGGCGAGCTCCGTGAAGAGACCACCTGGCACAACGTCACGGCCTGGGCCGGCAGGAACATCACCGACTTCAAGAACATCCACAAGGGCGCTTTCGTCTCTCTGGTGGGGCGGCTGAGAAGCACCCGCTTCACCGGGACCGACGGTGCCGAGAGAAACATCGTAGAGGTGGTGGCCGGTCGCCTTGAGCCTTGTGTGCCCGCACTCCAGGAGTAGCGGAAGAAGGACCGGGCCATGTGCCACAGATTCTAAAAAAATACGTATTTTTGTTTTCTAATACAAAAAAAGACATGGCCATGGCCCGGGAATTCTATATCTATAATACGCTTTCTCACAGCAAGGAACTCTTCAAGCCCGTCCATCCCGGCAGGGTGGGCCTCTACGTCTGCGGCCCCACGGTCTACGGCGACGCCCACCTGGGCCACGCCCGTCCAGGCGTCACCTACGACGTGCTGTTCCGTCTCCTGCGCAAGATCGGCTACCAGGTGCGTTACGTGCGCAACATCACCGACGTAGGCCATCTGGAGAACGACGCCGACTCGGGAGAAGACAAGATCGCGAAGAAGGCCCGCCTGGAGCAGCTCGAGCCCATGGAGGTCGTGCAGACCTACACCCTCCGCTACCATGAGGCCATGCGCCGGCTCAACGTCCTCCCGCCTTCCATCGAGCCCCGTGCCTCCGGCCACATAATCGAGCAGATAGCCCTGGTGAAGAAGATACTGGAGGCCGGCTACGCCTACGAGAGCAACGGCTCCATCTATTTCGACGTGGCCAGATACGACGAGAAGCACCACTACGGCGTGCTCTCGGGCCGGAATCTTGAAGACACCCGCGAAGGCACCCGCAGCCTCGACGGGCAGGACGACAAGCGTTCACCGCTCGATTTCGCGCTGTGGAAGAAAGCTGCTCCCGAGCACATAATGCACTGGCCCTCACCCTGGAGCGAAGGCTTCCCGGGCTGGCACCTCGAGTGCTCGGCCATGAGCCAGAAGTATCTCGGCGACGTGTTCGACATCCACGGCGGCGGCATGGACCTCATGTTCCCGCACCACGAGTGCGAGCTCGCCCAGAACACCGCTTCCCGCGGACAGGGCGGCGTCCACTACTGGATGCACAACAACATGATCACCATCAAGGGCCAGAAGATGGGCAAGTCGCTGGGCAATTTCATCACCCTCAGCGAATTGTTCACCGGCAGGAACGACGTGCTCGACCAGGCCTACAGCCCCATGACCGTCAGGTTCTTCATCCTCCAGGCCCACTACCGCAGCCCGCTTGACTTCAGCAACGAAGCCCTGCAGGCAGCCGAAAAAGGCTACAGGAGGCTGATGCAGGCCGTGCGTGACGTGAAATCCATCCCCGTCAGTCCCACGGCTGCGGCCCGTCCGGAGATAGCCTCACTGCCGGAAAAGGTCTACGAAGCCCTTTGCGACGACCTCAATACGCCCACGGCGCTTTCCGTGCTGTTCGACGCCGTGAGGATCGTCAATAGCGTTAAGGACAAATTGCTGGAGATCAATCCTGCCGACCGTGATACGCTCTCTTCCCTCCTCGGAGAAGTGACCTCCGATGTGCTGGGTCTCTGCGACGAAGCCTCCGATTCGGCTTCCGCCGGGCTGGTCGACGGACTGATCGGTCTTGTGGTCGAGCAGCGCCAGCAGGCCAAGGCTCAGAAAGACTGGGCGACCAGCGACCGCCTGCGCGACCGTCTCAAGGAGCTGGGCGTGCAACTGAAGGATACGAAAGAGGGTTGCGAGTGGACAGTCGAATAACTAGCCCACATCACTAATAATCAGCGCTGTCGAGATTCTTCCCAGGACAGCGGATGGATTACCGATGGCGTGAATACCCGTGGAGCCTTCTCGACGTAAACGGACTTGGCCGTCACATTGGATGACGTGCTTCGGTGCGCGAGATCCCAGGCCACGAATTCTTCATAGTCATATTCCCACTCTGCTCCGTAGGCAAGCTTGTGTGCCCGGTACCAGATGGCTTCACGTGAAGGTGCGTTGAAAAGGAAGGATCGATTCATGAGACTCTCCTGGCTGGGACGGTACAATCCATATCGGTAGTTGCCTCCGGCCCCTTCATATATTCCTAGGTCTTCATCTGCATAGCGTTCATCTGCGAGGAACCGGGCCCATCTGACAGTGGACGGGTCGTTCACGTAATCGACGTTCTTCCACCAACCGTATTTTGCATAGGCTTTGTAGTATTCCCTTCCTTCATCGGTGAGTGCTGCTTCGCCCGAATAATATTCATCATCGAGCTTGGCAAAACCATGTCCGCCGGCTTCATGACAGATTGTATGACTATCGCTTCCACTGTCGAAATAGGCAATACCAAGCCCGCTTCCCCAGTCGCCGGTGTAGCCTTGAGGAACGCCATAAAGAGAACAGACGCCACCATCCCCAAAATAGTTCATTATGACGATGGGAACGACATCGTTGTCTTTGTCCTTTCCGACAGCAAGATGTACATACTCCATGACCTTGTTGTCATCGCCTCCGAGATCAAAACCGGAATGCCATCCTGACAAAGCGGTCTCTGCCTCTGCCCCCATAAAATAGCTTTCGTTCCTGGATACGGCGGTCACCATCGTGACATTGAACATGTTCCTGAGCGATTTGAAAGGTTCCACGGAGAAGAAATCCTCCATGGCCTGTCGAAGCACCCTTTCATAAGTCCCGTCTGCTATGAGCCTGTCTGAATATGCATCACCCATCAGGACGATGTCGATGCCGGCGCCTTCGGTTGCCTTCTGCAATACGGTGACCTGCCCGTCGGCGCTGAAATCCGTAGATTCATATACGTCTCCCACAAATTGTCCGGTCCAATCACTGTCGAACCATTCGGCCATGAACGTAATGAACGATTGAAAGTCCCGTACATCGAATAAATTGGTATACACCATCAGGCCTGAATCGTCAAAAGCGCAGATCTGGGCAGTACCCCCGGTTCCAGGATAATTCAAGTTGCTTTTGCGTCCGAAATTATGGTCACTATCCCAGATGAAGTCGCGCCATCCCATTCCCCATCTTTTGGCCGTAACATCAACATCCTCCATTGGTGAATATCCGACAATCTCGAGTCCTTCCGTGTGGAAAAGATTGTAGGCACTCACCACATAGGGGATGAGTTGTGGGGACACCTTGTCGAGGAGGTGCCAAGAGAAGAGCAGGGTAAGTCTATTGTCCTTCAGCATGTCGGAAGTCAGGATGGTGCCGTCCGTTGCGGCAACCTCGAACTGCGGACAGTGGGGCATGGCGTCGCTGATGTCCAGTTGGGTATCATACACCATCAACCCCCAATCCGTATCCCAGAGATTCCATGAAGAAAATGCTGCCGGCACTTTGCCGGACAAAGGGTTTGAAAAACATTCAAAACTAGACAGCTCGGTCAACGCTGTAATCTCTGCGGGCAGATTTCCTGTGAAATTGCAATTGAACAGGCTGACAAAGCGAAGAGCCTTCATGCTGCCGAGGAAGGGAGGGATGGTCCCCCCTAATTTCGGATTATTGGTGAGCGTCAGCCAATAAAGACTGTGGGCATTTGCCAGTTCTTCGGGGATTGTCCCGGATATCGATGTGTTGTTGATATCAAGCACCTGCAGATCGGGAAGCATTGCCAATGACGGCGGAATCTGTCCGGTGATGCCTTCTCCCGACAAGTACAGGTCCCGCAGCCGCTCAAGATCGCCAATCTCTGGTGGAATCTCTCCTTGCAGGTTGTTATCCTGGAGGTTGAGGCCGTAAACGTGTCCGTCACTGTCCAGCGTCACTCCATGCCACTCCGACAGGGGCTTCTCAGAGCACCAGCCGGTATGGTCCGTCCAGCCGTCACCGCCAAGAGCATGGTAGAAAGTGACAAGGGCCTCCCTTTCAATGTCAAAAAGGGCTTCGCTGTGGGACAGCGCTTCATCCAGATCGATTTCGGGGAAATTGTTGATGACACCTCTTTCGACGAGAAAATCCTTATAGCTCCTCTTTCGGAAATCATGCGACTTGCCGGTAGCCGGATCCTCAAACCTGACGGTAAGTTCGAACCCTTCCTTGAAAACTGATTCCGGATACGGAAAGTATAAATCCCATTTTCCTGAATTCTGGTCATCAGCCATAATCCATCCTCCGCTATCATAGGGCTCCGTGACGGTCAGCAGCGGCGTTTCCGCTGTCAGGTCGATCTCTCCTTCTCCCGACGCTGGCATACCATTGGGGTGGAACAGTACAGATTTAAGCTTTACGTCTCCCCGGAAACGGAAATGGATCAGGCCACAGGTTTGCCTGAATACCAGGTTATTGTCATCTCCTTTGGCTACCATGGGGAGAATACTTGTGATTTGATTGCCCCAGGCGAACTTTCCATATACATATTTGAGCGAAGCAGGGTGCTCCGGATCGTAAGAGATATATGGATTGCTTCTCAGATATGCATAGAATACATGCCCCGTGACCGGCTCGCCCCGAAAACATCCATCATCCGTCCGGTAATACAGTTCGGGCCCCTGCTCGTCGCTGAAGACGTAGATCATGTCAGAGCCGCTCCATTTCAAAGAGCCGTCTTCCTCCAGGTGGAGTTTGGTGCCTGTCGCTCTTCCGGGATTCTCCACGCTCACCGTGAAGCAGTCGAAGGTCTTCCTGTCTCTCGGCATCGGATCCAGGACCATTCTCGTACATCCGACGCCAATGAGGAGGATGCAGGCGGCAGTCAGAACGATATTCTTTCCCATTGTTCGTTCTTGTTATTAAATCCTTCGGGGTCTCCGCTCTCGAAACCGTCTTTCTTGACGGTTACGGTACATGTGGCGGTAAAGTCGCCAGCCTTGGCGCTGATGGTGGCCGTGCCCTTGGCAATGGCCAGGACCTCGCCGTCGTCAACTGAGGCAATGGCAGGGTCGGAACTGCTCCAGACAATGGTCTTGTCTGTGGCATTGTCGGGCGTCACCGTCGCCACAATCGTCTCACTTTTGCCTTCTAGGAGGGTGATAGAGGTCTTGTCGAGCGTGATGCCTGTCACCGGTACCGTGGCCGGCTTCACGGTTACCGCGCAGGAGGCAGCCTTGCCGTCGGCCATGGCTTTAATGGTTGTCGAACCTTGTGACACCGCCGTGACCAGCCCGGCCTGGCTCACCGTGGCAACGGACTGGTCGGATGAAGACCAGCTGACATTCTTATAGGTTGCGTTGGAGGGAGATACGGTAGCTGTTAGCTGATGGGCATCTCCTACGGTCAGCTCGACGCCGGTGCTGCTGATGGAAACCGATTCAACGGCCACAGGGGTGACAGGTACAGGAACCGGATCGGGTCCGGGAACCGGATTGTCAGGATCCACCGGATCACATGCTGTGGCCAAAAGTGCGGATAGCAGCGTTACTATCCACAGGAGCTTGTGTGACAATGATCTAAGCATTTGCTTCTTGAATATCTGGCCCTTACCGTTCTGACGCTACAGTTCTTTGCGGAGCCGGGCTATGGGGATGTTGAGCTGTTCGCGGTATTTGGCCACGGTGCGCCGGGCCACCTTGTAGCCCTTTTGGCTCAGCACTTCCACCAGTTCCTCGTCGGTCAACGGCTTGCGCTTGTCTTCTTCGGCTATGCTGTCGGTCAGGATGGTCTTGATCTCGCGGGTGGACACTTCCTCGCCGTCGTTGGCTACGAGACCTTCCGAGAAGAAATACTTCAGGGGATATATGCCGAAGTGCGTCTGGACATACTTGCTGTTGACCACGCGCGATATGGTAGAAATGTCGAGGCCGGTCTTTTCGGCGATGTTGCGCAGCACCATTGGCTTGAGCTGTGTCTCGTCGCCGTCGATGAAGAAGTCCCGCTGATAGTCGATGATGGCGTTCATCGTGTTCTGCAGGGTGTTGTGGCGCTGCTTGATGGCTTCGATGAACCATTTTGCCGAATCGAGTTTCTGGCGGACGAAACTGGCCGCCTCCTTCTTCTCGCGGGTGGCATTGCCCACGGCCTCCATCAGTACGTCGGCGTAGCGCTTGTTGACCTTGAGTTCGGGCACGGAGAAACGCGGCATGGACATCACCGGCTCGCCGTCCTTGAGCTCGACCAGGAAATCGGGGACCACCTGTTGCACCTGCTCGGTATAGGAGTCGTCGATCTGTCCGCCTGGACGGGGGTTCAGCCGGACTATCTCCGAAATGGCTTCCTTGAGCTGCTCTTCAGTGATGCCGAGCCTTGCGGTTATCTTGTTGTAGTGCTTCTTGCTGAACTCGGTGAAACAGTCCCTCAGGATGCGTGTGGCCAGTTCTACCGAAGGAGTCTGTTTCTTTGATGCAAGCTGGAGAAGCAGGCACTCCCTGAGGTCGCGTGCCCCGACGCCGACCGGCTCGAATTCCTGGATGATGTGCAGAAGCTCCTCCACTTCCCCGGCGTCGGTCTCTATGCCAAGCCGGAAGGAGATGTCGTCGGCGAGCGATTCCAGGTCGCGGCGCAGGTAGCCGTCGTCGTCGATCATGCCTATGATGAACAGGGCGATCTGGTGCTGCCTTTCGTCGAGCTTGCAGTAGCCGAGCTGGGCCTCGAGGCTCTGATGGAAGCTTTCCTGGACCGAGAAGGTATTGTATTGGGGCTTGAGATCCTTCCCCTGATTGTTGACGTAGAGCCGGTAGGACGGGGTAGGGTCGCTTCCGCTGTATTCGCTCAGCGAGACGTTCTTTTTCTCCTCACCTTCCGGGGAGTCGTCCACGACCTCCTCAAGCACGGGATTCTCTTCCAACTCCTTCTGTATGCGCTGTTCCAGCTCTGGTGCGGGGAGTTCGATCAGCTTGATGGTCTGGATCTGCAGCGGAGAGAGTTTCTGTGTCTGCTTGAGTTGTTGGGTCTGTTTGAGCATCTCAGAAACCGGGGTAGTTGATTTGTTCCTTGACCACGAACACGTAGCGGTAAGCTCCGCTGTTGGTCAGCCGGCTGGCGAAACGCTGGGCTTCGTCGCGTGTCCGGAAATCGCCCACCGTCACCTTGAAATACGGGCTTACGTGGCTGCGATACACCGGTACGTCGGGATAGTTCTGGGCAAATCCGGCGGCTATGGCTTCGGAACGGCTGCGTGCGTTCTGGTCGCTGTCGAAGAAAATGCGGACCCGGTAGCCCTGCAGCTTTGCCGCCGAGTTTGCGGCGATGTGGCGGGAGAGGGCGTTCCTTATCTCGGGCGCCTGGTGGATGTTTGCGTATCCGGTTCCGTCGTTCTGGCTGATGAGCGAGAAGATGTCCACGCCGAGCAGGGTGCTGTCGACCCGTGACTGGGCGGATACGGCCCCGCAGAGCAGAAGGCCGGCCAGAAGGAGCAGAAGGCTATATCTGTTCATTTGTTTTCGTTTTGTGGGTTTCAAGGAGCGTCCTGAGGTCCTTGAGCGGAACATGTTCCTTCTTGATCCGCTTCTTCATGCCTCCCTTGCTGATGGTAAGGTCGATGTCGGCATAGCCATTCTCCAGGTCGCTGTCTTCGATGTCTCCCCCGAGCAGGGCCATGGGCCGCCGCAGGTTCAGCGACAGCGGCAGGGACACTTTCTGGCGGGAGCTGGGATTTATGTCGGCAGTTCCGTTCGCCGTCACGTCGGCGAAGGGCTTTTCGGAATCGCCGAGGTAGATGACGGCCAGCAGCGATTCGATGGTATAGCGTGCGCGGGAAGGGTTGTCAACGTCGAGTTCAAGCGTCGTGTCGGCGGAGACTCCGGCGCCGGTAAGATGCAGGCCTTTCATCTGCCCGAGGTTCCAGTCCATGACGACTGGATCCTTGGAAGCGTCGTGGCAGGATGCCAGCAGGAAGACGGCGGCCAGGAGGACAAAGGTGCGCTTCATGGTTTTTCGTATCTGATTCATCATACAAAGATATAAAAACTTATCTTTGCGGCGAAATTTGAGCGCGCAATGAACGTCTATATCGAGACCTACGGCTGCCAGATGAACGTCAACGACAGCGAAGTGGTGCTTTCCATCCTCAAGGGTGCGGGCTACGGCCGCTGCCTGTCGATGGACCAGGCCGACCTGATACTGGTCAATACCTGCTCCGTCCGAGACAACGCGGAGCAGCGGGTCCTGGGCAGGCTCGACGTGTTCCGTCAGGAGAAGCGCCGCCGCCCCGGAGTCCTGGTCGGAGTGCTGGGATGCATGGCGGAACGCATCAAGGAAAAACTGCTCGAGCATGCGGCGGTCGACCTTGTGGCCGGCCCCGACGCCTATCGCGACCTTCCCCGGCTGCTCGCAGCCATCCCCGTGTCGGGCAAGCAGATCAACACCCTTCTTTCCCACGAAGAGACCTACGGTGACATCGCGCCTGTGCGCCTGGATCCCTCGGGTGTCAGCGCGTTCATCTCTATCATGCGAGGATGCAACAACGTGTGTTCCTACTGCATAGTGCCCTTCGTCCGTGGGGCGGAACGCAGCCGCGACCCCCGCTCAATCGTGCGTGAAGCGTGCTCGCTAATCGCCGACGGCTGCCGGGAGATCACTCTTCTCGGGCAGAACGTGGACTCCTACCGCTGGACCGATCCGGAGAATCCGGAAGCCCCTGTCGATTTCGCGTCCCTGCTTTCGCAGGTGGCCGGGATCGACCCTTCCGTCCGTATCCGCTTCGCCACTTCGCATCCCAAGGACATGGGCGACGCCGTTCTCCACGCGATGGCCGCCCATCCCAACATCTGCCGCCACATCCACCTCCCCGTCCAGTCGGGCAGCGACATAATGCTGGAGAAGATGAACCGCAAGTACACCAGGGCCCAGTATCTGGAGCGTGTGGCCCGCATACGCGAACTCCTGCCCGACTGTGCCATCACCACCGACGTGATCGCCGGATTCTCGGGCGAGACCGACGCCGACCACGCCGCGACGCTCTCCCTGATGCGGGAAGTACGATACGACAGTGCGTTCATGTTCCAGTATTCCGAGAGGCCCGGCACCAAGGCTTCCCGCCATTATCCCGACGACGTGCCGCCCGAAGTCAAGACGGCCCGTCTAAATGAGATCATCGCCCTGCAGAACGAGGTTTCCCTCGAAAGCCACCGCCGGTGCGTGGGCAAGTGCTACGAGGTGCTTGCGGAAGGGCCCTCCAAGCGCTCCGACAGCGAAATGATGGGACGCACCTCGCAGAACCGCACCTGCATCTTCCCGGCGGAAGGCGTCAAGGCAGGCATGACAGTGACGGTCCGGGTGCTTTCATGCACCTCGGCCACCTTGCGCTGCGAGTTGGTATAGCGCTGATAATCAGTTTTTCTCTCCGAAAGCCAGATTGCCGGCATCTCCCAGGCCCGGGACGATGTAGGAATGGTTGGTGAGTTCCTCGTCGATGGCGCCCACCCAGAGGGTCACGCGCTTGTGGGGGAGGTTCTTTGAGAGGTTTTCTACTCCTTCGGCAGAGGCCACGGGGCAGACTATGTGCGTGTGGACAGGCTCTCCGCAGGTCATGAGGCTTTCATAGGTGAGCAGCATCGACGCGCCGGAGGCAAGCATCGCGTCGGCGATGACCAGGGTCTTGCCTTCCAGGGGCGGGCAGCTCTGGTATTCGATCAGCAGGTCACATTCGTTGCCCTTGCCGTACTTGCGGTAGGCTGCTACGAATGCGTTCTGCGCGGTGTCGAAAGCGTTCAGCAGGCCCTGATGGACCGGAAGCCCCGCACGCAGGATGGCTGCTATCACCAGAGGACTGTCTACCACGCGGGAAGAGGCTATGCCAAGAGGGGTTTCCACTTCCACTGTCTTGTAGGTGAGCGTCTTGCTGATCTCATGGGCGAAGATTCCGCCCATCCGCTCCAGGTTCCTGCGGAAGCGCAGGCTGTCTTTCTGGACCGATTTGTCGCGGATTTCTGCAAGGTATTGACTGAGCAGGGAATCCGTTGCTCCGAGGTTGTTGATTTTCATGTGACAGGCTTTTTACACCATAAAGTTAGCAATTCCGCACGAAAAGCTGTATTATTTTTTATCTTTGTAGCTATGAGTCTCACTTTACAATTGATAATCAGGCTGCTCGTGGCTGCGCTCCTGGGCGCGGTCATAGGCTATGAGCGGGAACTCCGGGCCAAGGGCGCCGGCATCCGCACGCACGTTCTGGTGGCGCTGGGCAGCGCCCTGTTCATGGTCGTATCCCAGTATGGATTCGCGGGCGCCGCTCGTTTCGATGCGGCACGCGTCGCTGCGGGCGTCGTCTCGGGCATAGGTTTCCTGGGTGGCGGCATCATCATCAAGTCGCAGAGAAACCACATCACCGGCCTCACCACGGCAGCCGGACTCTGGGTCACGGCCGCCATGGGCCTGAGCGTCGGAAGCGGCATGTATGCGGTGGCGGTCGTATGCGCAGTTCTCATCCTCATCTGCCTCGAAGCCCTGCACTTCTATACCGTCAAGTTCGGAGAGAAGGAAATCAACGCCGTGTTTTCCTCATCCGACATGGAGTCCCTGACAAAGACCGTGAAAGACCTCGACAAGCAGGTGGTCCGCTACGCGATATCCAAGCAGCCGGACTCCTATATCCTTGAACTGACCCTGCGCGTGTCGAAGCGGGAATATCTCCACCATATCCTTCCCCGCCTCTCGGCCCTTACCGGAGTCCACCTCGACAAGCTCGAATAGCCGCACTAAAACTTCCGGACCGTTTCCCCGGAAAAGCTGTAGTACTTTTTCCGGCTGACGATCACGTGGTCGACCAGGCAGATGTCGAACACGGCGAGCGCTTTTTTCAACGCTTCCGTCTGGACGCGGTCCTGCTCTCCCGGCAAAGGATTGCCTGAAGGGTGGTTATGTACGACTACCAGGCCGCTGGCGAGACGGTCGACAGCCTTCTTGACTATGATCTTGATGTCCACCACCGTGGAACTGAGTCCGCCCTGGCTCACACGTTCCTTGCCTATGAGCTTGCTTCCGCGGTTGAGGTAGAGCACCCAGCACTCTTCGTGCGGTATGCGCTGCAGGTAAGGGGCCATCATGCGGGCGACCGTCTCCGCAGTGCGGATGGTGAGGTCTTCCTCGGGGATTTCGGCGGCGAGCCTCCGGGCGAGTTCGAAGCATGCCTGGATGATGGTCGCCTTGGCCGGGCCTATGCCAGGCAGTACGGTAAGTCGCCGGAAGCCCTGTTGCGACAGGGCGTCAAGCCTGCCGTCGCATGTGGCCGAGAGGTCCCTGGCCAGGTCGACGGCTGTCTTTTCGCGCGTTCCCGACTGGATCAGGATGGCGAGGAGTTCTACGTTCGTGAGGGCGGCCGCACCTTGCTGCATCAGCTTCTCCCGCGGCCGTGCCTCCTCTTCCCAAGTTTTGATGCTGTGTGGTTTCATGGTGCAGGAAATAAAAAAACTTTCCAACAAAGGTTGGAAAGTTTTTTCAAACTGCAGCCGCAAAAAAGCAATTTATGCAAGCTTGTTCACATAGACCGCGATTCCGCTCTTCAGGTTTGCCGCCTTGTTCTTGTGGATAACGTTGATCTTGGCCAGACGGTCGATCATGGAGAAGACCTTCGGCATGGATGCCTCGGCCGCGGCTTTGTCGGTGGTGTTGCGGAGCGCCTTGATGGCGTTGCGGGTCGTTCGAGCGTAATACTTGTTGTGCACTCTGCGCTTCTCGCTCTGGCGGAAACGCTTGTCTGCTGATGCGTGGTTTGCCATTATAGTACTTTTTTATATTTTTTTGGTAGCGGGTAGGAGAGTCGAACTCCTCTTTAGAGAATGAAAATCTCTCGTCCTAGCCGATAGACGAACCC
>CAJONI010000010.1 GCA_905235995.1 uncultured Bacteroidales bacterium | reverse complement strand
GGCAGAGATGGATTCGAACCACCGTAGGCGTGCGCCAGCAGATTTACAGTCTGCCCCATTTGACCGCTCTGGTATCTGCCCAGGTCTGGAGCCCGAGGCTTCAGTTTTTCAGAGCCGATGGCGGGATTCGAACCCGCGACCTGCTGATTACAAATCAGCTGCTCTGGCCAACTGAGCTACGTCGGCTGTTTTGGGACTGCAAATATATGGGTTTTCGACGAAACCTCAAAATATTTTTAAAAATTTTCACCCAAAAGCGCCTTATAGACAGAATCTGTGTCAAAACCGCAGTCTGAGTGCAGCTGGGCGGGGGTTCCCTGCTCTATGAAACGGTCCGGGATGCCCAGCGGAACGAGGGTGCAGGCCAGCCCGCGGGCGGCAATGAATTCGGCCACGGCGCCGTGCAGTCCGCCCATCGTCACGCCGTCTTCCAGGGTCACTATCCGGCTGCACTTTGAGCATGCATCCTCGAGTGCCTTGATGTCAAGGGGTTTGAGGAAACGCATGTCGTAGTGGAGGACCTCGACGCCTTTCTCCTTGCCGGCCCTCTCGACCGCCTTCATTCCGGCGGCTCCGGCCGTACCTATAGATAATAAGGCGACTCCGGCGCCCTCGTGGAGCTTGACGGCGGTGCCGGGCTCTATATAATTAAAGGGGCGGCCTCTCCATTCCGAGCCCATGCCGGTACCCCTGGGATAGCGTATGACCGTGGGACCGTAGCCGTCCAGGGTGGCCGAGTACATCATGTCGCGCAGGGACGCCTCGTCGAGCGGGGCGGCGAGGGTGAGGTTCGGAACCGGGCGCAGGGCCGCCAGGTCGAAGGCTCCCTGGTGCGTGGCGCCGTCCTCACCGACGATGCCGCTGCGGTCGAGGCAGAGTATGACCTTGAGTTTCTGCAGTGCCACGTCGTGGATAACGTTGTCGTAGGCCCGCTGTGCGAAGCTGGAGTAGATGTTGCAGAAGGGAATCATGCCTTCGGCGGCGAGGCCCGCCGAGAAGGTGACGGCATGCTCTTCCGCGATGCCTACGTCGAACACCCGCTCCGGCATCTCCTGCTGCATTATGTTCATGCTGCAGCCCGTCGCCATGGCGGGGGTGATGCCGACGATGCGGCTGTCGTTGCGTGCGAGTTCGAGGAGGGTTTCTCCGAAGACTTGCTGGAACTTGGCGCTTCCGGAGGCGGAGCCGGTGCGGCGACCGGTCTCGACGTCGAAGGTTCCAGGGGCGTGCCAGACCGTCTGGTCGTTCTCGGCCGGGCCGTAGCCCTTGCCTTTGGTGGTGATGGCATGGAGTAGCTTCGGGCCGGGAATGTGCTTGAGCCTCTGCAGCATATATGTCATTTCACCGATATCGTTGCCGTCGACCGGACCGAAGTAGCGGAATCCCAGTGCGTCGAAAAGGGAAAGCGCCGCGGAGTCGGCGGGTGTCAGGCTGCGTTTCGTGTTCTTGACCACCTTCTGCAGCCATCCGCGGAAACGGCCGGAGCCGAGGCGGTCCCATACGCTCTTCTTCAGCTTGTTGTAGCGACGGTCCGTCGTTACCTTGAGCAGGTATTTGTGGAGTGCGCCGCTGCCCATGTCGATGGATATCTGGTTGTCGTTGAGGACAACCAGCAGGTCGGCGTTGAGGCTCCCGGCGTTGTTCAGCCCTTCGAAGGCCAGGCCTCCGGACATCGCACCGTCGCCGATGACTGCGATGACGTGTTCATTGCGGCCTTCCAGCTGAGCCGCCACGGCCATGCCGAGCGCGGCGGAAATGGAAGTTGACGCGTGTCCGACCCCAAAGGCGTCGTAGGGACTCTCGTCGCGGCGCGGGAAGCCGCTGATGCCGCCGAACTTGCGGTTCTGCCTGAAGGCTTCGCGCCTGCCTGTCAAGATCTTGTGGGCATAGGCCTGATGCCCCACGTCCCATACCACCTTGTCATTGGGGGTATCGAATACCTTGTGGATTGCCACGGCGATCTCCACTGCGCCCAGGCTGGAGCCTATATGGCCGGGGTTTTCAGCGCAGCAGGCGATGATGTATTCCCTCAGCTCCTTGCAGAGCTGCTCGAGGGAGGCGGTGTCCAGACCCCGGATGGCGGAGGGGTCGTCTATGGTTTCGAGAATTGCCACTCTACTTGCGGATCAGGGTTTGGGCGCGGTCGGGACCGAGGGACAGGATGCGGACCGGCAGTCCCAGGGCCTCTTCAATATAGGCCACATATTCCTTGAATTCACGGGGAAGGTCGTCTTCGCTGCGGCAGGCGCCGAGATTGCCCTTCCAGCCCTTGAACTCCTTGTAGACGGGTTCGATGTCGGCATAAACGTCGTAGGGGACGCGGTCGCAACTCTTGCCGTCCACGCGGTAGCCGCAGGCCACCTTGACGGTGTCGAAGCCGTCGAGCACGTCGGCCTTCATCATGATCAGGTCGGTCACTCCGCTGATCATCACGGCATATTTAAGGGCGGGGATGTCGAGCCAGCCGGTGCGGCGGGGACGGCCGGTTGTGGCGCCGAACTCGTGGCCTTTCTGGCGGAGCTGTTCGCCTGTGGCGTCATTGAGTTCGGTGGGGAAGGGGCCGCTGCCAACCCTGGTGCAGTAGGCCTTGAACACTCCGTAGACCTTGCCTATGCGACCGGGGGCCACGCCCAGTCCGGTGCAGGCGCCTGCGCAGGCGGTCGACGAGGAGGTGACGAAGGGGTAGGAACCGAAGTCGACGTCGAGCATCGAGCCCTGGGCGCCTTCGGCCAGGATGGCCTTGCCTTCGTCGAGCAGGGCGTTGGTCTCGTATTCGCAGTCCACGATCTCGAAGCTCTTGATGTATTCTATGTCCTTCATCCATTGGGCTTCCGCGGTCTCGAGGCTGAAGGGAGCGGTGAAGTCGTACTGCGAGAGGCGGGCGGCGTGCTTGCGCTTGAGGGTGGCGTAGCGTTCCTGGAAATCAGGGGTGAAGAGGTCGCCCACGCGCAGGCCGTTGCGGCCCGTCTTGTCGGAATAGGCCGGGCCTATGCCCTTGAGCGTGGAACCGATCTTGCCCTTGCCCAGCGACTGCTCGTCCGCTGCGTCGAGCATCTTGTGAGTCGGAAGTATCAGGTGTGCGCGCCTGGCGATGCGGACGCGTTCGCGCACCGGCACGCCGAGGGCTTCTATGGCCTCGCATTCCTCACGGAAGATGGTGGGGTCGAGCACCACGCCGTTGCCTATGATATTTATGGCTCCCTTGCGGAAGACGCCGGAAGGGACGGAGTGAAGGACGAACGAGGTATCGCCGAAGTGGATGGAGTGGCCTGCGTTGGGGCCGCCCTGGAAACGGGCCACCACGGGGTAGCGTTCCGCAAGGACGTCCACGATCTTTCCTTTGCCTTCGTCGCCCCACTGGAGGCCGAGAACTACGTCGAGTGTTTTCATGGCATAATCATTGACCCGCGAAGATAGCGATTTTTTTCATATTTTTGTGGCTTCAAGCAACAAGCATTTACAGACAATGACTGAAACAACCAGACAAACGTTGAGAGATTCGGCCACGATGCGCTGGATCGCGCTGCTCCTGCTGGCGCTGGGCATGTTCTGCGCCTACATCTTCATGGACATCCTTTCTCCCATCAAGGACCTGATGGAATCCACACGCGGGTGGGACTCCAAGGCTTTCGGCACGATGCAGGGTTCCGAAACCTTCCTCAACGTCTTCGTGTTCTTCCTGATATTCGCCGGCATCATACTCGACAAGATGGGCGTGCGCTTCACTGCCGTCCTCTCGGGCGCCGTGATGCTGGTCGGCGGCATCATCAAATACATGGCCATCAGCGAGGCCTTCATCGGTTCCAACGCTGAGGTCTGGTTCACCGAACACCTGAACTGGCACACCGGAGTCGGCTTCATCGACGACATCCTGCCGTTCTACCATGGCATGCCCGCTTCCGCCAAGGTGGCGGCCATGGGTTTCATGATCTTCGGCTGTGGCGCCGAAATGGCCGGCATCACGGTCAGCCGCGGTATCGTGAAGTGGTTCAAGGGACGTGAGACGGCCCTTGCCATGGGTTCCGAGATGGCGCTCGCGCGCCTGGGCGTGGCCACCTGCATGATCTTCTCGCCCTATTTCGCGAAGCTCGGCGGAGTCATCGACGTATCGCGCTCCGTGGCCTTCGGCGTGGTGCTGCTCTGCATCGCCCTGATCATGTTCATCACCTACTTCTTCATGGACAGGAAGCTCGATGAGCAGACCGGGGAGGCCGAGGAGAAGGAAGATCCGTTCAGGGTGAAGGATATAGGCAAGATACTCTCGAGCCTGGGCTTCTGGCTGGTTGCGCTGCTCTGCGTGCTCTACTATTCGGCCATATTCCCGTTCCAGAAGTATGCCGTCAACATGCTGCAGTGCAACCTGACCCTCACCGTCCCTGCAGAAGGTTCGTTCTGGGCAGGGGAGTCGGTCACGATCATTCAGTACCTGATCATGCTGGTGGTCGCTGCCTGCGCCTTCTCCAGCAACTTCATCAAGAACAACAAGGCCCTGAAGGCCGGCCTGATGGCCATGGCCGTAGTGGCCCTGGTGGTCTATTGCGTGATGGGCTTCAACCGCGGCACCGCCGAGACCATCTTCGCAGTGTTCCCGCTGCTTGCAGTGGCCATCACCCCCATTCTCGGCAACTATGTGGACCACAAGGGCAAGGCGGCCTCGATGCTGCTCATAGGCTCCATGCTGCTGGTTATCTGCCACCTCACCTTCGCTTTTGTCCTGCCCATGTTCAAGGGCAGTGCGGTAGGTGGCACTATCGTGGCCTACGTCACCATCCTGGTGCTCGGTGCTTCGTTCTCGCTGGTGCCGGCGGCCCTCTGGCCTTCCGTGCCCAAGCTGGTGGACGAAAAGATCATAGGTTCGGCTTACGCACTGATCTTCTGGATCCAGAACATCGGCCTCTGGCTCTTCCCGATCCTCATCGGCAACGTGCTTAGCCGTACCAACGCCCCCGGCACCCCTCCGGACCAGCTGAACTACACCTGGGCCCTCGTGATGCTGGCCTGCCTCGGCGTGGCCGCCATGCTGATAGGCCTTTACCTGAAGGTTGTCGACAAGAAGAAGCACCTCAGACTTGAAGAACCCAACATAGTGCAGGAATAGGAGATGGCTGTAGACCAGAAACGCCGTTATTCGCGGCTTGCATGGGTGGCGCTGGCATGTCTGTCGGCGCCCCTGTTCGCGTCGTTCTTCTTCGACGACATGTTCTCGACCATATCCTATCTCTTCGAGGATCCGTCGAGGACGGTCCTTGGCTGGGACGCTGCGGGATATGGCCTCTACACCAGCGGCTACAGCGTGCTCTGCGTGTTCGGCGGCCTGGTGTTCTGCGGCATCCTCCTGGACAAGTGGGGGATACGCGTCACGGGCTCGATTTTCGTCGGCATGATGATGGCGGGCGCGCTGCTGGTGCTGCACGCCATCACTGCAGGCTATACCCCTTCTACGTCGCTGAAGCTGGCCTATGTGGGCTGCATGCTGTTCGGACTGGGAAGCGAGATAGCAGGCACGACAGTGACGCGCTCCATAGCCAAATGGTTCCGTGGCGGGCCCATGGCCCTTGCCATGGGTCTCCAGCTTGCCGTCGCGCGCCTGGGTACCGCAGTGGCCCTCGTGGTATCGCCCCTGCTTGTGGTAGAGAATGCCGGACATGTCTATTCGCTGGCCGAGACCGCCCGTCCTGCCGTCTTCGGCGTCGGCCTGATGGCGGTCAGCCTCATCCTCTGGGCCGTGTTCGTGGCGCTCGACGCCCGGCGCGACCGCGTCATGGGTCTCGATGCACAGGTTCCAGGTGAAGATCCGTTCAAGCTTTCCGACGTATGGAAAGTTTTGACGAACAAGAATTTCTGGATGCTGGGGCTGCTCTGCGTGCTCTTCTACAGCAGCATCGTGGCTTTCAAGAAGTTCGCCGGCGCCATCCTCATCCCCCGTTTCGATATCCCCGCCTCCACGGCAGGCTGGATGGTGGCGATGCTGCCTTTCTCGACCGTAATCTTCGCACCCCTGTTCGGTATGCTGGTCGACAAGAAGGGAAAGGGAACCTTATGGATGATCATAGGCTCGGTCCTTGCCCTGATAGCGCATCTTCTCCTGGCTTTCGCTCCTGCTGGAGTGCCGTTCTACGGCTATCTCGGCATGGTGTTCCTCGGATTCGGCTACTCCCTTGTCCCTGCCGCCCTCTGGCCCTCGGTACCGAAGATCGTGCCCGACAAGGTGTTGGGAACCACCTTCTCCCTGGTCTACTGGGTGCAGAACCTGGGCCTCCTGGCTTTCAAGTGGATCGCCGGCATCATCATAGGTTCGGCCGCAGCCACAACGGTCGCTGAAGCCGCTCCGGCAGTATCCGGTCCCGTGCGCGTCGAACTGATGTTCGTGGCCCTCTGCATCGCATCCGTGGCCATAGCCATGATCTTCGCCCGCACTTCCCGCCGTCACCCCGAGCTGCATCTCGACTCCCCGACCGGGAAATAGGCAGCCTGTTATTTCAGGAAAACGAAGAACACCGCCAGCACCAGGCAGGCGAAGGCCGCGATGTGGTTCCACTGGATGGCCTGGCCCTTGAAGACGAGCAGCACTATTATCGAGAAGACCGTCAGGGAGATGACTTCCTGAATGACTTTCAGCTGCATGAGGTTGAACGGCCCGCCGTTGCCGACGAAGCCTATGCGGTTTGCCGGAACGGTGAGGCAATACTCCAGGAAGGCTATGCCCCACGAAAAGAGTATGACCAGGATGAGCGGCCATCCGGTGGAGATCTTCATCTCCTGCAGCTTGAGATGCCCATACCAGGCGAATGTCATGAAGATGTTGGAGCAAACCAGCATCAGAACGGTCCAAATGGCTTGCATTGGCGTGTGTTTGATTTCCGGGCCGCAAAGGTAGATAAAAAAGACTAGCTTTGTTCTAATGAACCGTCCACATTCCGTTCCCTTGGTGGGATAAGCTTGAATTCCATAGGTGCTGGGAATAACATACTCTTTACTGTTGTAGATGTGGAGCCATGGAAGCACGGAAGTATCGGAAGACACTCGGTCCATATTTTATGCATCTCATGCCTTGAGCGTCCACATAACCGGCAGTTTGGGTCGAATCGTGGACGCATGAGGCATCAGAAGGCGCACCTATGGAGCGAGCGTCTATAATGGCGGCGCAATCTTTTTGCATTGAATTCGCTGGAATTGTTGTATCTTCGCTGTAAGCATTTCGGCTGTGGCGGTTGAACGCGGCGGACGAATAGTGCGAATGATATGTGTAACCAGAGAAACGAAATGCAATGCGGAAGACCTATCACATCTCCCTCTCTTCTCACAATGAAGTATTGTTCCGGAATGAAGCTGACCTGATCCGCGGCTTCAATTGTCTGGCCATGGCCATCTTGGAAACAGATTCCCGACTGTTGTCCGACGGCTTCATGACAACCCATCTTCACTGTCTTTTACAGACAGACTCCCCCAAGGAAGCCATGAGGCGCTACCGGCTCGCCTACACTCGCTATTTCAACGCTCGGAATAAACGATTGGGAAGGCTGGCAGAAAAGTTTTGTTTTATTTTGCCTGTCGAAGGATTCCACCATACGATGGCGGCACTCAATTACGTAAATCGCCAGGGACTACATCACGGCCTGGCCCCTACACCGTTCGGTTACCCCTACGGCTCTTCCAATGTGTTTTTTTCCAAACAGTTAGGAAAAGTACAATCTTTGGTACTCATGCCCGATTCACACCGCTACAAATATTTACCGAGAAATGCCGACATCCCGACATCATATCGGATGGATGGCTCCGGACTGCTCCTGAGAGAGGACATCATCGACGTTACCACGGTTGAATCCTACTACGGTACGGCTCGGAACTATCTGTATCAGATGAACCGGATTGGCGATGAAATGCTTCAGAAAGAGCAAAAAGAAGAAAATTCTTCTTTACCGGTCATCACACTGGAATTGATCGAACAGGGGACACCAGACCTGGACATCAGTCAACTGTTACGGAACGAAAACGGCAAGCATGACCTGGTCTGGATAACAGATTTGGAACTATGCCATTTGATTGATGAAACCTGTCTTCCAAAATACTGCAACGTCAGCACCATCTATGAGACTACCCGGTCACAACGGGAATTCCTGCACGACCTGATATGGCGGAACCTCTGGAAGGCACGTAAGAAAAAAACCTGTGAAGCACAACTCCGGCGATGCCTTTGTCTATAGCCCTGGACGCTCAATCCATCTTTTATTCATCTCATACCTTGAGCGTCCGCAAAACTGGCAGTTTGGGCCGAATGGTGGACGCACGAGATGTCAGAAGGCGCCTTCATGGACCGAGCGTCCAGAGGTGCGGCGCAAACTGATTGCATCATAGCAGAGGAAAAAGAACGCTGTTGTGCGGGTATGGCTTATTCGTTATATCCTTGCTGAAGGTAATGATCGAATACGCGGAGGCTGTGGCCATCACAGACGATATCGCCTTCCGGATTGAGGAGGAAGAAATGCGGTATTCCTGCGATGGGAAACTTTGAGCAGATGATGCCGTCGAGATCGAAGATCTGGTTGTAATCTATTCCCAGTTCTGCCATTGCGGCAAGTGAATTCTCCGGCTTGTCCTTGACCGTGATGCCTATGACCTTCAGGCCTTTCGGCGAGAATGTGCTGTTCAGTTGGATGACTTCGGGTATCGCTTCGCGGCAGGGGCCGCACCAGCTGGCCCAGAAGTCAAGCAGCACATAGCCATCCCGACCGGTCCCGTTGAGGTATTCCAGGCAAGCGGAGGCATCCTGTTCTTCCTGGGAGATCACGCACCCGTCGGGCTCCACTTTGACGAAAACCACTTTTCCATCCTCTTTGCTGGGGGCGAGCTTGTAGTTCAGCGTCATGGCAATATTATCGTCCTCCCTGATAAAGTCGGCTCCCTGGTCGAGCAGATTCACCATTTCTTCATAATCCAGGTCGAAGGCCATGAGAGTCATTGCCTGCAAGCCAACAGCATCATCGAGATGGGCGAGATAGTTCGTGCGGAGGACGGAATCCATCTTCTGGCCCGTACGCATAGATATCTCCATCATCTTTTCCTTATCACCCGCTTCGGATGCAGAGATCATCTCATCCAATTCCGGCCCGGGTCCTTCCAGGATCTGGTATACCTGTAGGACCATTTCATTCATCGCTGTGGTCAACGGGCTGCCGGAAGCGGTTAGGTTGTCGAAATCGACCGTCATCTTCCGGGTGTCGGCCACAATTTCCATCATATCGAAAAGGCCTCCGTCACCGACTTCATTTCCTTCAGCGTCGATAAAACGGATTCGCTGCTGGAGGTGCGGATTCTGAACCGTCTTGAGCGTAAAAGCCCCGTTTTTGACCAGACAGGTATCGACATCGTTGTTGCAGCATACCATGACTGCATAGTAATCCTTTGCAGTATCCGGGACCGTGACAGTTCCTTGGATGGTGCATGTATTGTCAGAAGTGCAGCCGACGCAGAGCATCGGCAGAAAAGCGGAAACGAGGAACATCTTTTTCATATTCTGGGTTTTTGAATGACGCGGATGACCAATGAGATGAAATAAACGATTAAGCCATACATGAATGAGATCATCGCTATCCGCAATCCGCCATACATGATTCCATCTGTGACTTCGGTGCCGAACTGTTCTGCCAGCCCAAATACCTGGAAGATGCCGATCCCTGTCCAAAAGGCCGAAGCTACCAGCGCCCCGATGCCGATTTCACGCACCCAGCGTGGGGCTTTCCAGGCGGCGAGAAACAACAAGATGAGAAAGACCGTGATGATAGTCATGCCAGTCATTCCGCCTTCGATGAAGAGGCGGGAAACAGTCCATTCCGGCACTTCGATAGTCTCGGGGTGAAAGACGCCCAGAGAGTCAGCCACCATATATACTTCTTCTTTCATGATAAAAGGATTTTCTTTTGCAAAGTTACACTGATAATCGGCTATTCTCCAAAGTTATATCCTACTCTGACCGTGCCAAATCCATCCGTAGCGGCTACTCTCCTTGACGGACTGGAGGAACTTGTGTATATTTGTCCGTATGAAGATAGTCTGCCGCATTGGTTATTGGCTGCTTGCCCTGGCGCTCATCTCCGCCATTCTTATCAGTATGGATTACTCTTTTTCGCAAGCTCTGCTGATAAGCCTGGTCTTCTGCCCCTGTGCGCTGGCCCTGGAGTATTGTATGCCCAAGACCGAAACAATACTGGAAAGGGTCTATCTTTTTCTGGCAGTGTTGACCGCTTCCATCCTGCAACTTCTCCTCGTACACCATCTGCTGTGGAGTCCGTTCATGCGGACAGAGGTGTATGAATTGATCGATCTGAACCCTGTCCTGATCAATCCTGTTTTCCTCGGGCTATTGATGACGGTGCTTGCCCTGGGCGATCTGCAATGGCGCAAATGGCTGGATCGCAGGTACGCTGGCAAACCGCGGACCATTACGTTCTTCTCTGATCGAAAGACAGTGACGATGGACGTGACGGATATCGCATACATCGAGTCCAATGACACTGAAGTACGCATTGTAACGCTTGACGGGCAATCTTACCGCAATAAGACGGGTATTACACAATGGGAGAATCTGTTGGGGGAAGGATTCGTGCGTATTCATCGCGCCTACCTTGTGCAGCGGTCTGCCATCACTTCTGTTTCCTCCGACTCCTTGCAAGTGGGCGATACTTCTTTGCCGATATCCAGGAAGTATCGAGAGGTGTTGAAAAAGGAGTAGCCCGCACGCAAGAATCTCCTTCAAGGCTTCCGGGCCATCCTCGCCATGGTGTATGCTATTTGAACATCTCCACCATGGGCCGACCGCGCCATTCCTTCGGGGTCTTGAGGCCGAGGGCGTAGGCCAGGGTGGCGGTGAGGTCGTACTGCATCATGGGCTCCTCAAGGACATGGCCTTTGCGGATGTTCTTCCCATAGAGGACGAACGGAGTCTCAAGATGCGCCATTTCCAGTTTCCCGTGGCCATGGCCGGAGCCGCCGTGGTCCGACGAGTACACGAAGATGGTATCGTCGAAGATGCCGGCGTCCCTGGCCGCCTGGAGGATGATGCCGACCATGCGGTCGGTCTCTTCCAGACAATCGTAATACTCAGGTGATTCCCAGCCGCAGCGATGGCCCACCTCGTCCACGTCGCCGATGTAGAAGGTGAAGAACGCGGGCTTCTTTTCCAGGATATACTTTACTGCCCGCTCATTCGTGTAATTTTCCAGCACATAGTTCTCCGGTTCGTGATAGCCCGGATCATACAGATAGTAGTCGATTACAGCTGTGTCGATCAGCGGCCCTATACCGTCCCAGTTGTACACGCAGCCCGTCTCGGCTTCCGGCCGCTGCTCACGCATCAGGGTATAGACGGTGGGCGGCATGCCCCTCCCGTTATCCAGGACGGCGGGTATCTCGGGCCTGGAAGAATTCCACTGGCCGTAGCCGTGCTGCTCGGTGGGCAGGCCGTTGAAGATGGTGGCCCAGTTTATGGCCGAAGCCGACGGCATCACGGAACGCTTCTCCAGGGTATAGCTTCCCTGTTCCATCATCATCTTGACATTGGGCATGCGTGCCAGCAGTGCCGGATCCTTGAATGCAGGCGTCGAAACACCGTCAACGCCGATGAAAATGACATGCTTGGCTTTCGGCCCGTCGCATGAGGCGATGACAAGACATCCCGCCATAAGAAGCAGGGCGATCAGAATTCTTTTCATGATATGAGTGAGATTGTGTTTACCGGAGAAGGCGCTCAGAACAGTTCCTTCTCCTTTATGTCCTTCACGCGGAGCTGGATGTTGGCTATGCCGCGGTAGTAGTTTTCGGCTATGGAATAGCAGATGTCGACGGGATTGCCGGCCTGCATGTGGTCGAAGTGCTCCGACATGTTGAAGGCGATGGCCGAGATGTGGTGGTAGGGCTCGTCTTCCTGGATGAGCTCGAGCTTGAGGTGCTTGAGCTCGCCGTGCTCCGCGCTGCCTACCTTGCGGCCGTTGCCGTTGTCGTAGACGTTCTCGGTGATGAACACGGGCGACTGGTTGCCGGGGCCGAAGGGCTGGAACTGCTTGAGCAGGCGGAAGAACTTGGGGGTGATCTGGTTGAAGTCGAGATAGGAGTCGATGTCAACGGTCGGGACCATCACCACATTCTCGATGCGGACAGCGACGGCTTCTTCGAAACGGCGGCAGAACTCTTCGAAGTTCTCTTCCTTGATCGTCAGGCCGGCGGCGTACATGTGGCCGCCGAAGTTCTCGAGCAGGTCGGCGCAGCTTTCGATGGCGTCGTAGAGGTCGAAGCCGGCGATGGAGCGGGCGCTGCCGGTGATGAAACCGTTGGACTTGGTCATCACGATGGTGGGGCGGTAGTAGGCCTCCACCAGGCGGGAGGCGACGATGCCGACCACGCCCTTGTGCCATGAGGGGTTGTAGACTATGGTCGACTTGCGGGTGGCGAAATCCGGCATCTCGCGCACCATCTTCAGGGCTTCCTCGGTGATCTCCCGGTCTATCTTCTTGCGGTCGTTGTTGTGGTCGTTGATCTCCCCTCCAATCTTCATGGCCTCCTCGTCGTCGCGGGCCGTGAGCATGTCGACGGCCGTGCGGCCCGACTCCATGCGCCCCGCCGCGTTGATGCGGGGGCCGATCTTGAACACTATCTCGTCGATGGTGATGCGGTGCTTCTCCAGGCCGGAGAGCTTGATGATGGGCACCAGGCCGTTGCGCGGGTTCTCGTTGAGCTGCTTCAGGCCGTAGTAGGCAAGCACACGGTTCTCTCCCGTCACGGAAACGAGGTCGGAGGCTATGCTGACCACCAGCAGGTCGAGCAGGGTCTGGTACTGCTCGAAGGGAATGCCGTGCCTGTTGGCGTAGGCCTGCACCAGCTTGAAGCCCACTCCGCAGCCCGAGAGGTCGTCGAAGGGATAGTTGCAATCCTCCCGCTTGGGGTCGAGCACGGCCACTGCGGGCGGAAGTTCCACGTCGGGGAGGTGATGGTCGCAGATGATCACGTCGATGCCGAACTTGCCGGCATACTTCACCTTCTCGACGGCCTTGATGCCGCAGTCGAGGGTGATTATCAGGGTGCAGCCGTGGTCGCGGGCGGTGTCTATGCCCTTGTATGACACTCCGTAGCCCTCGTCGTAGCGGTCGGGGATATAGTATTCGATGTTGGTGTCGAACTGGCGGAAGAAGGAGTAGACAAGCGAGACCGCTGTCGTCCCGTCGACGTCGTAGTCGCCGTAGACGAAGATGCGCTCGTGGTCGCGGATGGCCTTGTCCATCCGGTCGACGGCCTTGTCCATGTCCTTCATGAGGAAGGGGTCGTGCAGCATGCTCAGGTCGGGACGGAAGAATTCCCGTGCCTTGGAGAACGTGTCGATGCCGCGCTGGACCAGGAGGTTGGCCAGCACCTGGTCTATCCCGAGCTCCTGCGCCAGCTGGCGCACTGCTGCGGGATTTCCCGGCTCCTTGACGACCCATTTCTTCTCGATGCTCATGATAAATGATTCCTCAACCTGCAAAGATAACATTTTTAACGCCCTTTACGCAAAAAAAATGCTAACTTTGTGCCCCTGACAAAAAACGTATCAAGAAGATATCTCCTACGATGGAATTCACTGACCTCAACGAACAGGAACTGGGCAGGCGCGCATCGCTCCAGAAACTTCATGAACTGGGCATCGAGCCCTATCCCGCCGCGGAATTTCCGGTAAATGCCTCTTCTGCCGAGATACGGGCCGGCTTCGACCCTGAAAAGGGCAACTTCCAGGACGTGACCGTCGCCGGCAGGATGATGAGCCGCCGCATCATGGGAGCAGCCTCCTTCATCGAGCTTCAGGACGAAAGCGGACGCATCCAGGTCTATGTCAAGCGCGACGAGATCTGCCCCGGAGAAGACAAGACCCTCTACAACACCGTCTTCAAGAAACTCCTCGACATAGGTGACATCATCGGTATCCAGGGCTATGCCTTCATCACGCAGACGGGCGCACTGTCGATCCACGCCAAAAGCCTGACTGTGCTCAGCAAGTCGCTCCGCGTGCTTCCCATCGTCAAGACCGACGCCGACGGCACCGTCCACGACGGCTTCGTCGACCCCGAGCTCCGCTACCGCATGCGCTACGTCGACCTGATCGTCAACCCGCACGTCAAGGAGATCTTCGAGAAGCGTTCGAAGATAATCGCCACCATGCGCGAGTATTTCAACAGTTTCGGCTACCTCGAGGTCGAGACCCCCATACTCCAGTCGATCCCCGGCGGCGCCGCCGCACGCCCTTTCATCACCCACCACAACACCCTCGACATCCCGCTCTATCTCCGCATCGCCAACGAGCTCTACCTCAAGAGGCTGATAGTGGGTGGCTTCAAGGGCGTCTACGAGTTCGCCAAGGACTTCCGCAACGAAGGCATGGACCGCACCCACAATCCCGAGTTCACCTGCATGGAAATCTATGTGGCCTACAAGGACTACAAGTGGATGATGAAGTTCGTGGAGACCATGGTCGAGCGTATCGCCGTGGCCATCAACGGCTCCACGAAATTCGACGTCTGGGGCAACGAGGTCGAGTTCAAGGCTCCGTACCGCCGTCTTCCGATGCTCGAGGCCATCAGGGAATATGCAGGCGTGGATGTCGCAGGAATGGACGAGGCGGCCCTCCGGGAGACCTGCAGGAAGCTCAACGTCCCCATCAAGCCCGAAATGGGCAAGGGCAAGCTCATCGACGCAATCTTCGGAGAGTACTGCGAAAAGAATCTCGTCCAGCCCACCTTCATCACCGACTACCCGGTGGAGATGAGCCCGCTGACCAAGCGCCACCGCGACGACCAGAGCCTGACCGAGCGTTTCGAGCTCTTCGTATGCGGCAAGGAGCTGGCAAACGCCTACAGCGAGCTGAACGACCCCATCGACCAGCTCGATCGCTTCAACGAGCAGGTGAAGCTCAAGGATGCCGGCGACGACGAGGCCATGTACATCGACATGGACTTTGTGCGCGCCCTCGAGTACGGCATGCCCCCGACCTCCGGAATGGGCATGGGCATCGACCGCCTGACCATGATGATGACGGGTTCGTCGACCATCCAGGACGTGCTCTTCTTCCCGCAGATGCGGCCCGAAAAGACTGAGCCCAAGGCCGAAAAGCCTGAGTGACACCATGGCGGAGGTCCTCACATCCCCGCAAAACCCCAAGGTCAAGGAGCTTCTGGCACTTGAGACTTCCTCCCGCGAGCGGAGGGAACGCGGCCTGTTCGTGGTGGAAGGACGCCGCGAGGTGGAACGTGCACGTGCCGCGGGCTTCGAGCAGGTGACGCTATTCATCCGTGAAGGCGAACCAGACTCGGAATCAGCGGATTTCATCCTGGGTGGCAATGCCTATGCCAAGGTGGCCTATCGCGAGGGGACGGAGGGCGTGCTGGCAGTGTTCCGTACGCGCTCTTCGGGGCTGGAAGAGCTGAGCCTGTCCGAAAACCCTCTCGTACTGGTGCTTGAGCGCGTCGAGAAGCCGGGCAACCTGGGTGCTGTGCTTCGCACCGCCGACGCCGCGGGAGTCGACGCCGTCCTGGTGTGCGACGTCCCCACCGACTCCTTCAACCCGAATCTCATCCGCGCGAGCCTCGGTGCGGTGTTCACCGTGCCGACAGTCGCATGTTCTTCAAGGGATGCTTACGCCTGGCTCTCCGGCCACGGCATCTCGGTGCTCACCGCGCAGCTGCAGGATTCCGAGCTATACTATCAGACCGATATGGTGCGGCCCACCGCCCTTGTCTTCGGCGCCGAGGACAAGGGCCTCTCCACGTTCTGGAGAGAGCGGGCCGACGCACATATACGCATTCCCATGGCAGGGGCGATGGATTCGCTCAACATCTCGGTGTCGGCCGCCATCCTGGCATTCGAAGCCGTACGCCAGCGGCATATCCTGAAACAATCACAGCAATGAAATACGGTTTGATGGGCTGGCCGGTGGCCCACAGCAAGAGTCCCGAGCTTTTCCGGGCGGCATATCCCGACAATCCGGAGATGACCTACGACCTGATCGAGGAACGCGATTTCGAAGTCGCATGGCAAAGGTTTCTCGACGGTTACCAGGCCGTCAACGTGACCGCTCCGTTCAAGGACGCCGCTTTCCGGAAGGTCGATGTCTCCGACACCATCACCAGGGAACTTTTCGCCGTCAACATAGTCAAGAAGCATAACGGTCATATCTACGGTTACAATTCCGATTTCTGGGCCATCCAGAAGCTGTTGGAACCGATCGCGAAGCAGCAGCGGAGGCGCGTCATGGTGATAGGATGCGGCGGAGCGGCCAAGGCTGCGGCACTGGCAGCCCAGAAGCTGCGTATGCCCGTGATGGTGGCCAACCGCGACTTCGCCAAGGTGCGCGACTTCTGCTTCTCCCGCGGAGGCATGGTGCCGCTGCGGCTTGACCAGGTGGAGGAACATGTACAGGAAGCCGGCATCCTGATCTACGCCCTGCCCCTCGAGATTGAGCTCGTGGAACGCCTTCCACTTGCGGGCAAGGTGGTGGTGGAGGCCAATTACAAGAATCCCTGCCTGCCGGAACGTTGCCGGGAGGCGGGAGCCACTTATATCCCGGGTTTCGAGTGGTTGACGGAACAGGCCGCTTCCGGCTACAAACTGATGACCGGTGTGGAGCCAGACGTCGAGCGTGTCAAGGCATGTAGTGCCCTATGGCTATAATCATGTCAATCCTATTGTTTTTTTTTACTTGCAGGCCTGCTCATCTTTGTAGCCCTGCGCCTGATCCACTGTCAGAATGAGCTCCGGAGGCTTCGCCTCCTCCTTGCCGAGAGCAGGGGACGGCTCGATCCGGCCATCCGGATACTTGTAGACCTGCTTGTCGAGGTTGCCAATTCCGCGGCGGAAAGCGGCAACAACGGCTTCCTGCTTGCGAAGCGGCTCGACCGCATCCTGACTTCGTCACGCGGGGAGGGACGAGTGCTGAAAGAAGCGTTCAGAATACTTGCAGACGCCTACGACTCAGGGCTGATGACCAGTCTGGCCCTTGATCATCCCGACTTGACGAAGGCCGAGATCGGACTTTGCGGAATGCTTACGCTCGGTCTCGAACCTCCATGTATCGGAAAGGTGATGGGCTATGAACACGTACAGACATTCTACAACAAGCGCAAGAACATACGCAAGAAGCTGCATTTGCCGCATGACCAGATGCTGGAAACGTTCCTTATGGACAAGGTCCGACAACTCCGGAAGGCCGGTAAGTCTCTCACGGTGAGCGACTGGTACGTTTGATTCCTGTGCGCGTGGACGGACGGGCTTCCCAAAATAACCCTTAACCGCACGACCAGGCTTTGACACCCTGGAGGTCCATCCGTCCGGGCGCAAAGGTATGATTTTTGCAAAATGATTTTGGACTATTTGAAGATAAACGCTACTTTAGCGAAAATTTAAGGTATCATGTCACTTAACAAAGTATTACTCATCGGAAATGTGGGGAAGGATCCTGAAGTAAGGCATCTCCAGGGCGGCGCATCGGTCGCCACCATTACGCTGGCAACCAGCGAAAGATTCAAGGACCGCAACGGGGAGTCCCGCGAAGTAACGGAATGGCACACCGTCATTGCCTGGCGTCAGCTGGCCGACCTGGCGGAAAACTTCATACGCAAAGGCAGTCAGATATTCGTGGAGGGTCGCATCCGCAGCCGCAGCTGGGACGACCAGAATGGCCAGAAGCGCTATGTCACTGAGATCCAGGCCGACACGATTCAGCTCCTTGGCCGCCGTCCCGAAGGCGCCGGAAGCCAGCAGGGTCAGGGCCAGGGTCAGCAGTCGCGCTACAGCCAGCCGTCCTATGGCGGAGCTCCGGCAGCCGCCCCTCAGCAGCCGCAGCACACCACTCCCATCGTCAGCTCTGACGACCTCAACGACGACGGCACGGACGACCTGCCGTTCTGAGTTTTCAAATCTTTTTGAAGCTGTTTATCGTTCCCGCCAAATCTTCTATGACCCGGGCATAATCCGTGGTCCGGACAGGAAAAACGAAATCGGCGGCGTCTGCGTAGAGCGGGCGCCGCTTTTCGTACATGGCCCTGACTTCCGCGACCGATTTGCCCCGGACCGTCGGGCGGTCGGAATTGTCGAGTTCCGAGAGTATTATGTCGAAATCAGTGTCAAGCCAGACGATGGGGACACCGGCTTCGCGCAACATCTGCAGGTTTTCCTCGCGGAGGATCGCTCCGCCGCCGAGAGCCAGCACCGTGTCGCCGGGGGCGGATGAGAGGACTTCGGAAAGGACTTCCGTTTCCACCGCGCGGAAGCATGCCTCGCCCCTGGAGTCGAAAAGCTCCGCCGGCGAGCCGTGTGTCTTGCCGATCTCCTGATCGAGGTCGATGAAATCCCAGCCGAGCCGGGCCGCCGCAGCCCGGCCGAAGGTCGTCTTCCCGCTCGCCATGAAGCCTGTTAAAGCGACGATCATATCTTGGATTCCGGGTCAGGCAGATTCCGGGTCAGGCCCGGAATGACGTTTAAAACAGAGTTGGTTCTTCGGGGTTGCTCCAGTCGGGTTCGAGCGGCTGCACGGGCTCTTCAGGCTCAATTGTGGTTTCGGGTTCGTCGTCCGGTTCCGGTTCGGGTTCCGGGAGCTCCTTGACGAGCGGTTCCACGAAGTGTACCTCCTTGACATCCAGCGGGGAAACCTTCTTGCCCTTGGCGCGGAAGCTCTTCTTGCCGATGAACTCCTCGACGTCGATGAGCTCGGGCTCGCGCCCCGCATTCTTGCCCTGGAAGCTCACTTCCATCTGCGGCCAGCGGTCCTCGCTCAACTCTCCGAGCCTGGATCCCTTGCCCTCCGATATGAAACTCACCGCGATTCCGGAGTTGGGCTCGAAACCGAAGCGCTTCACGTACCAGGCCTTCGCCTGTCCGTCGTAGTAGATAGCGGAGTAGGTCCTTTCCGGGTCGAACTTCTCAAGGCTCAGTATGTCGCCCTGGAAGTGCGTGCTCAGGTCGAAGCCGGTGGTGTAGTAGGTTCCGTCCTTGCATATTACGAGGATGAGGTCGCCTTCCGCGAATTCGCCCAGGTAGCGGCCGCGCTCGGCGTCGTTGAGACGCCAGATGTCTTCGTCGAGCCATATCCTCTTTCCGGAAAGGGTGGATACTCCCTTGGACTTCAGAGTGATACGCTGGATGGAGTTCTTGCTCGTCACAACGTTGCCCCTGGCCGCGCGGCCCTTGATCGCCAGTTCGGCGAAGTTGTATTCGTCCACCAGCTTCTTCAGTTTCGGGCGCGGGCGGTACTGGATGCGCAGCACCTCGGCTTCGCCGTTGCTGTTGGCGGTGAACCAGAGCACCGTGCTCCCTGGCTTGCCCTGCGTCAGGTCGTACTCCTTGTCGCGGGTGATGCCGGTGATGGCGAAGCGCTTGGCGTAATAGACTCCGCCGGGCTTGCCGTCGCGGTACACCACGTTGTACACGGTGCGTTCGTCGCCTCGGTTGAACACTGCCGCGTGGATGATGTCCTTCCCGACGAAGGCCTTGTCTTTCACCTTGGTAACCAGATACTTGCCGTCTTTCAGGAAGACCACTATCTCGGCGATGTCCGAGCACTCGCAGATGTATTCGCCGCCGTCGATCTTCTTGAGGTCGGTGCCCACGAAGCCGTCGGCCTTGTTGGCGTAGAGCTTGGCGTTGAGGGTCACCACCTTTTCGGCCTGGATGCTTTCGAAGGCGGTGACCTCGGTCTTGCGCGGGAATCGGGCGCCGTACTTCCGCTTGAGCTGCTGGAAGTAGCGTATGGTGTATTCCGTGAGGTGCTCGAGGTTGTTGCGCACTTCTTCGATGTCGGTCTCTATGCCGCGGATGCGTTCCTCGGCCGCCTTGATGTCGAAGCGGGAGATCTTGCGCACGGGCTTCTCGACCAGTTTCACAATATCTTCCGGGGTGATGGGGCGGCGGAGCAGGTGCTGGAAGCGGCCCATCTCCCGCTCCACGTCCTGCAGTTGTTCCTCCCACGACACCGCGTCGTTCTCCAGCACCCGGTATACCTTCTGCTCGAAGAAAATCTTTTCGAGGCTCGACCAGTGCCAGTCGCCCTCCAGTTCGTCGAGCTGGATCTTCAGCTCCTGTTCAAACAGGTCGCGCGTGTGGAAGGCGTTGTAGCGAAGGATTTCGTCCACTCCCATGAAATGGGGCTTGCGGTCCATGATTACGCAAGCGTTGGGGGAGAGTGCTATCTCGCAGTTGGTGAATGCGTAGAGGGCGTCGATGGTCTTGTCGGGGGAGACGTCGTTCTGGAGCGTGATGTTGATCTCCACGCCGTTGCTCGACATGTCGTCGACCTTCCTGATCTTGATCTTGCCCTTGTCGTTGGCCTTGATGATGGAGTCGATGAGGCTCTCGGTGGTCTGTCCGTAGGGGATTTCGGTGATGGTCAGGGTACGCTTGTCGGTCTTGACTATGCGGGCGCGGATCTTCACCTTGCCGCCCCTCACTCCGTTGTTGTAGCGGGAGCAGTCGACCAGGCCGCCGGTGGGGAAGTCGGGCATCAGCTCGAATTCCTTCTCCCGGAGAGCGGCCACGCTGGCGTCGAGCAGTTCGTTGAAGTTGTGGGGAAGTATCTTTACCGCCAGGCCTACGGCTATGCCTTCGGTGCCCTGTGCCAGCAGGAGGGGAAACTTCATGGGCAGGACCACGGGTTCCTGGTTGGTGCCGTCGTACGAGGGCACCCACTGCGTGATCTTCTTGTTGAAGGCGACTTCGAGTGCGAACTTGCTGAGCCGGGCCTCGATGTAGCGGGAGGCGGCGGCGGAGTCGCCCGTGAAGATGTTGCCCCAGTTGCCCTGGGTATCGATCATGTATTCCTTCTGGCCGAGGCCCACGAGCGCGTCCTTGATGGAGGTGTCGCCGTGGGGGTGGTATTTCATGGTGTCGCCCACGATTCCGGCCACCTTGTGGTAGTGCCCGTCCTCCACCTTGTGCATGGCGTGGAGTATACGGCGCTGCACTGGCTTGAGGCCGTCTTCGATATGCGGCACTGCACGGTCGAGGATCACATATGAGGCATAGTCGAGGAACCAGTCACGGTACATGCCCGAGAGCTTGTACTTGTTCTCGCCCTCAGCCACCAGGCGGTCGAACTTTCCCTGTGCAGGGTCGACAGCGTCTTCGTCGACTACCAGGTCCTCCTCCTCGGCAGCAACTTCTTCTTCCAACTCTTCCAGTCCTTCGAAATCTTCGTCGTCTTCTTTCATGACACCACTCCTTTAATCCAAAATATAACCGTATTTCCTGAGCATTTTCTTGTCATCCCTCCAGCCGGGTTCCACCTTGACGAACACCTGCAGGAAGACCTTCTTCTGGAAGAAGTCCTCCATCTCCAGCCGGGCCTGGGTGGCCACCTTCTTGAGCGAGGCGCCCCCCTTGCCGATGATGATGCCTTTCTGGGAGTCGCGCATCACCTGTATCACGGCGCTTATATCGTAGCGCTCCGCGCCTTCCTTGAACTGTTCGATCACTACTTCAGTGCAGTATGGGATCTCCTTGTCGTAGTTCTCAAGTATCTTCTCGCGAATGATTTCCGAGGCGAAGAAGCGCATGCTCTTGTCGGTGAACTGCTCCTTGTCGAACCAGGGCGGGCTGACGGGGAGTTTCGCCACGATGGAATCGAGTATGCCTTCCAGGTTGAAGCGCTCCTTCGCCGATACGGGGAAGATTTCCGCGTCCGGAAGGAGGGCCTGCCACTCCCGGATCAGGGCCAGGACGCTTGCCTGGTCGCTGAGGTCGATCTTGTTGACGACCACCATGACCGGGCAGGTGAGGCGCTGCAGCTTCTCGATGTAGGCTTCGTTCTTGTCTTTCTTTTCCACTACGTCCGTGACGTAGAGGATAATGTCGGCATCGCCGATAGCGGTGTCGACGAAGTCGAGCATGCTTCTCTGGAGGGCGTAGCTGGGCTTGAGTATGCCCGGGGTGTCGGAGAAGACTATCTGCCAGTCGTCCCCGTTCACGATTCCCATGATGCGGTGCCGCGTGGTCTGGGCCTTGGCCGTCACGATGGAGAGCCTTTCGCCCACGAGGGCGTTCATCAGCGTCGACTTGCCGACGTTTGGGTTGCCTATTATGTTGACGAATCCGGCGCGATGCATCATTTGAACGCTCCCATCTTCAAAAGGTTGATCTCTTTCTCCTCGAGGAAACGCCAGGCTCCGCGGCGCAGCTGCTTCTTCGTCAGGCCGGCGAAGTACACGCGGTCGAGTTTGCGGACCTTGTAGCCCATGCTCTCGAATATGCGGCGGACGATGCGGTTGCGTCCGGAATGTATCTCGAGTCCGATCTGGCTCTTGTCGTCATCCACATAGGAGAGGGCGTCGGCGGCTATGGGGCCGTCGGCTAGCTCGATGCCGGCGAGGATGCGGTCGAAATCCTGCTTCTCGAGGTTGCGGTCGAGCCAGGCGTGGTAGATCTTGCGCACCTGATGGGAGGGGTGGGTGAGACGCTCGGTCATCTCTCCGTCGTTGGTCAGCAGGAGAACGCCGGTGGTGGCCTTGTCGAGGCGGCCTACAGGGAAAACGCGCTGCGGGCAGATGTCCTTGGAAATGAGGTCGATCACCGTCCGGTCGGCGTGCGGATCGGAGAGGGTGGTCACGTAGCCCTTGGGCTTGTTCATCACTATGTAGACTTTCTTCTCGCCCTTGAGGCGCTGTCCGTTGAAGCGGATGTCATCCTTGAGGGGATCGACTTTCGTGCCCAGCTCCGTGACCCTCACTCCGTTGACCGTCACCAGGCCGGTCTGGATATAAGTATCGGCCTCCCTCCGGGAGCAGATTCCGGAATTTGCTATGACCTTGTTGAGGCGGACCGAACCGTCTTCATCGGGAGTGTTCCTGAACTTCTTTCGCGGCTGTTTCTTTTCCATCACAAATCTGCGTGTAGAATATTGCATATTATCGCGCAAATTTAGTTTAAACCGCGAAAAATTCCTATTTTTGGAAGTCAAATATTTTCTGGAGGACTTGTGATGAGAGATTCTTTCCTTTTTGCCTGGGATTCCCTTTCTGCCAACCGCCGCCGTGTCAGGATCACGGTGGCCATCATCGCTGTAGGCGTCGCCTCTCTCGTGGGTGTGGAAACTGCGGTAGACGTACTTACCGACCGTGTCGCCGGCAGCTTCGACAAGCTCGGCGCAGGTCTGCTGACCATCCGGTCCAAGGATGACGCTCCGCCTGTCGATTCCCGCCAGGCCGTCGCCTTTGCCGCCCAGGCATCTCCCACTGTATCGGTCAGCGCCATCCTCGACCAGGCCGCCATCGTCCGAAGCGGCGGCGCCTCCACCGACCCGGTGGTCCGCGTCCTTGCGACCGACGGGTCCCATCTTGCCTGCGAGGCGGTGACGCTTGCCGCCGGGCGCAATTTCTCTCCCCTGGAGATAGAGCAGCACGCCCCTGTGGCGCTGCTTGGCGACAACGTGCGCCGTCGCCTGTTCGGCGACGAAGACCCTGTGGGACGAGAAGTTACGGTAGCAGGGCGCAGGCTGCGGGTAGTGGGTGCCATCGCCCGGCAGGGCGCCGTCTTCGGCACGGGGCTCGACGGAAGCATACTCTGCCCGCTTTCGGGCACCGAGCCTTCGTGCACCGTTACAATGAGAGTAGCGGCAGGGAGCATGGGCGAAGCGGTGGCCTTGGCCGGGCGCGCCATGGCGGCGATACGCCGTCTCCCTCCAGGGGCGGAACCCGATTTCGAGATAGTCCAGGCCGACAGCGCCCAGGCCAGTCTGGCGTCGCTGCGCTCGAAGCTGTCGCTCGTCGCCCTTGCGATAGGCATGATAACCCTGCTAGGGGCGGCCGTGGGCCTGATGAACAGTATGCTGGTGTCGGTGAAGGAGCGGACCCGCGAGATTGGAGTCCGTCGGGCGCTCGGTGCCAGGGCCCGCGACATAGAACACCAGTTCCTCGCGGAAGCCCTGCTGACTGGCATGATAGGATGTGCCGCCGGTGTGGCCCTGGGCCTGATTCTGGGCAATCTGGCAGCCATCTCGCTCGACGGCAGTTTCTCCGCTCCCTGGGCCTGGGTCTTCACGGCAGTCCTGCTGGCATCCCTGGTCAGCCTCGCCTCCGGCCTCCTTCCCGCCCGCCGCGCCGCCGCCCTTGATCCCATCGAAGCCCTCCGCAGTCTCTAGCGAGGTTTTATCCACATATCTGGCTTTTTTCGGCTGTTTTTTCTTAAATTTGCTGAATATCCCCTTAACGGACGATAAGCAGCCTATGAAAAAGAAATTACTGACGATTGTCTCCTCGCTCTTCGTATTTGCCATTCCGGTCTTCTGCATCGTGAACGGGCAACCCTTGACCGAGGTGCTCAGGGATCTTCGTTCCGAGTTGAAGATGGTTTATGAAAAGAGCTCAGAGGAACAGGCCATCTTCGATAAGGAATATGAACTTCAGCATCAGCGGATGGTCGACGTGATCACGGCAACCAACGAACTGTCCCTCCTCCTGTACACCCAGGAGCCTGGAATGACTTTCGATCTGGCCTATGCCCTTCAGAAAGTATCCGGTGCCTACCGGGATTTCAGTAAAGACAGAAAGCCGTACGACCGCATTGTCAATGACCTGAACATCGAGGTCGACCGCTATGCCCGCCTGATCGAGGCTCTCCGGCGTCTTCCTCCCGTGATGACCGAGATCGAGATCGAGATACTGCCGGACAGCCTGCTGTATCACGTAGATTCCCTGGACCAGCAGTATTCCGAGCTGGCTTCATCCCTGGAGAAGGAAGTCATCAAGATTGCTATAAAGGACTCGCTTTCATCTCCTTTCGTATTGGATGAGGAAGGTGAGGTACACCGCGATTCATGTATTCTGTATGCCTCTGAACTCTTGAAGCAGAATGCCAGGAACCGCGACGCCATGATTGCGGATAGCACACACTATCAGGCCGCCTACTGGCGCATGAAGGAATCTTATGACTATGCGCAATCACGTTATCAGGAACTTGAGAGATACGTGTTCGTCGATGGACAGACCTCCTTCCTGGATATCCTGGCAGATCCCCGCGGGGCTTGGGAAAGGGTCAAGGTCGATCTGAACAATCAATATGATTATAACGAGTTGAACAGTGATGACTCCGAAGACTCAGAAAAGTCCGAAGAGTCCGAAGAAGAACAGGAGTCGGACCTGTTTGCCGGGCTGTCCAGCAAAGGAGCGAATTCCATGCTGGTCCTTGTGACCGCAATCCAGCTCATCGCCCTGGTCATCTTCTGGGTACTTGCGTTCTTTGTCCTGTGGCTCCTGAGCCGGAATGCCAGGATCAGACGCTTCCTGCCCACAAACAACCTGACGCTGTTCTCTGTGCTGTTTGGCACCATCCTCTACTATCTGGTGTTGGGTATCAGCGTATCCGGAGATACCAACGAGTACATTCGCTTAGGCGCCCAGCACATAAATACCTTCCTCTGGCTGCTCATCGTCATTTCCGGTTCCCTGCTGCTGCGTGTGAACCCGGATAACATCCGTCCAAGCCTCAGGCTCTATATCCCCACCTTCATTATCAGCTTGATCATCATCGTCTGCCGCATTACCTTCGTCCCGGACAGGCTGATGAATTTCCTTTTCCCGCCCATCCTCGCCTTCGCCGTGGTGCGCCAGCTGATCTTCTGTATCAAGGAAAGCGGAAAGGCCACGCCTATCGACAGCGGATTGGGCTGGACTTCGCTGATCATCTACGTCGTCGCTTTCGTCCTTGCCTTCCTGGGATACACCTTCATCGCCCTGCTGATCCTGATCTGGTGGTATTTCCAGCTGGCGGTCCTGCTCACTATCGTCTGTATTTCAGACCTGTTGGGACGATATAAGGAGCGTTGGCTTGACAAGCGGGTGGACGCCATGCGCAACCGGATCACGTATGTGTCGGGAGCAGACCGGGAGTCCCTCCTCTTTGGCGCCACCTGGTTCTACGATTTCATCCGGCAGGTGGCCATTCCTGTATTCTTCGTAATCTCCCTGCCGCTTTGCGTCCATATGTCCCTGGGCATCTTCGACTTCGACGACCTCTACGACAAGTTTTTCAATATCCCCTTCGTCCAGCTGTTCGACAAGGACGGGTTTGAGACTCTCCGTATCTCCGGCAGAAGCATCGTCGGCCTGCTGTGCCTGTTCTTCTTCCTGAGGTACTTCAACCGGGCCGTTCACGCCTTCTGGCAGTATGTCAGCTACGCAGCCTTCATGCGCAAGCACAACCGCAGCTCCATCAGGAACAACGAGATCAACCTGTCGCTGGGCAACAGCATAATCAGCGTGCTGATATGGATGACCTATGTGGTGATTGTAGTAGCGGTATGGAGGATACCGACAGGTTCCCTGACCCTGGTGGCCGGTGGTCTGTCGGCTGGTATCGGTCTGGCCCTCAAGGATATCCTCAACAACTTCATCTACGGTATCCAGCTCATGGGAGGCCGCCTGCGTGTGGGCGACTGGATCGAATGCGACGGCGTGCGCGGCCAGGTGGTGGCCATCAACTACCAGTGCGTGGTGGTGGAGACGCTCGACGGCACCGAAATGTCGTTCCTCAATGCCTCTCTCTTCGGCAAGAACTTCAACAACCTCACGCGCAACAACTCCTATGAGTTCACGAAGATAATCGTTGGAGTCGCCTATGGGACCGATGTGAAGAAAGTGCGCCAGGTGCTGGTGGACGCCATGCAGCAAATGCGCACCAAGGACAAGTATGGCCGCGAGATCGTGGATCCCCAGTACGGTGTGTATGTGGTCGTGAACGACATGAGCGACAGCTCCGTGGACATTGCCGTGAAGCAGTACGTGCTGGTAGCCGAACGGATCGGTTATATTGACAAATCAAAGGAAGTGATCTATGAGGCACTCAACAACGCCGGAATCACCATCCCGTTCCCGCAGTGCGATGTCCATCTGATTCACGATGAACAATAAAAAAAGATGCCGGGTCAGTGGCCCGGCATTCTTTTTAAATCACTTCGAAGGTAGCGGTGCTGGCCCAGCCTTGTCGGCCGTCGGCTATTTCTATCTTGGAGAACTCTCCCACATTGTCGAGGAGGCGGACCTTGGTGCCTTCGTGAAGGACGAACACCGTGTTGCCGTTCTCGGCGGGGGAGCTCTTCACCGGGCAGACCGGGGCAGTGACTATGGCGCTGTCGCTCCGGGTCACCGCGTGCTTCTGTCGTATGGAGCATATGAAGGTGAAGATGGCCGCTGCCAGGAGGATGATGGCAAGGATGAAGGCCAGCTTTCTGAGCGCTTCACGGTCGGAGTGGAGGAACATCAGCCACAGCACTCCTGCGACGAGAAGCAGTGCGAGCGTGATCCATGCCCAGGCATCGGCCGAAAGCCCCTGCCTAAGGTTGCGGAACCAGCCCACCAGTATGAATTCAGGGACCGAATCCACCTTGTCAAGAGTAAGCTGGCGCACGATCTCAAGGTTGTGGGCCGCATCATCATGTGCGGGGTCTAGCTTGAGAGCTTTCTCGTAGTAGAGGATGGCGTGCCCCAGGTCGTTCATCTTGAAGTAGGTGTTGCCTATGTTGTAGTAGAGGTCTGCGCTTTCGAGCTGCTCACCTTCTATCATCTGGTAGTAATTGAGGGCGTTCTGCCACTGTCCTGCGGCAAAAGCCTCTCCGGCCCTGGTCCAGAGCCCGGAGACGTCGTCCTGGGCCTGTGCGCTGAGGGCAGTTCCGGCGAGGACCAGCGCCAGCAGTATTGCCAGGGGAGCCTTGGGCGCTGCCTTCGGCTTCTTGAGCTGTCCCTCGATGGCGGCAATCACGCCGATTGCGTCGTTGTATTCGTTTTCCATCTGTGCCTGTGCGCTTTCAGGGGCGTAGCGCGCGAATTCGCACTTGTCGATGAGCGCGGTGAGCGCCTCGACGTTGGCATCGGCCACGCCTCGTTCCTTGAGTTTCTCAGCTATGACTTCCTTCGAAAGGTCGGCTGCGGGGAGCATCAGCTTGTCGGACACGTAGCCCAGCAGCGCCTTGTGGAGTTCTTCGTAGTATGCGCCTCCAAGTCCCTGTCTAAGATAGGCTTCTGCCGCCTTCAGACGTTTGCGGGCCATCTTGACGGCACCCCGGTTCTTCGAACCGGCGATATCGGCCCTGCGCTCCTGCGAACGCCTGATCAGGAAGTTGGCTATGAGGAGTATGATCGCCAGTGCGACCAGGAGAGCGAAGAACAGGGGTGAGCCGGCGAAGAAAGCGCCTTTCTTCCTGAGATTTCCGTCGCCCAGGGCTATGTAGCGAATGTCTTCGGAGAGGTTGCGTACGCCCTGGCGGTTCGAGCCGGCGACTGCGACGCCTCCTCCGGCGATTTCCTCGCCCTTTTCCACCGTGACCTGGATGGGCCCTGTGGAAGTGGTGGCATACCTCCCGTGGGCCATGTCGTAATATCCGTATTCAATCGAAGGGATGGTGAATTCACCGTAGCTGCGGGGAATGAACGGGTACTCGAAGGTTTTCGAGCCGCTGGTGCCGCTGGCGGAGGTCTTGTCGGTGGCCTTCATGTCGTAGACCTCGAAGTCCGGCGGGAAGTTCACCTTCGGGGCTTCGAGCATCGACAGGTTGCCGTTGCCGGAGATGGTGACGATGAGCGAGGCAGCTTCGTTGGACTTGATGTCGTCCCTGCTCATCTTCGCAGAGATCTTGAAATCGCCCACTCCGCCGCCGAAAGATGCCGGAGAGCCCGCAGGAAGCTCGCGAACCTTCACCTGAAGGGTCGGGGTGCTGATGCGCTTGCGAATGGTCTGGTACTGGTCGAAGAAGTCGTCGAAGATCGACAGCGGGCTGCCCGACGAAGCCGAACGGACGCGAATCTGGCATACCATCTCGGCAGGGTCGATGGTCAGGTTGCCGCTCTGCTGCGGGATGAGCGACCACTGGCGCAGCAGGGCGCTGTTGTAGATTGCGCCGTCGACGTTTTCGCGCTTGAACTCAAGGTTGGTGACAGAAACCGTCTCCTTGCTCCAGAATCCGTTGAAAGTGGGGAACTTGATGTCCTCGAAGCCCGCAATGTCGGCGCGGGTGTAGATCTTGAGCGTGGCGGTGATGGGCTCGCCCTTGACCACGTTGGTCTTGCTCAGGGTCAGGCGCATGAAGATGTCCTGGTTGGACACCGTGCCGGTGACCGAGGGATCGCTGCCGGAGCGGTCGGGCGCCGTCTGTCCCTGATGGGAACCCTGTCCCTGCTGAGAAGAACCAGCCTGGGGCTGTCCGGCCACGACTTCGATGCGGAGAGGGGAAGAGGAGACGGACTGCTTGTCGACCTTGGCCGTGGCTGCAGGTATGGTGAAGGTGCCGGTATGCCTGGGCTGAAGCAGGTAGGTGACTGTCTCCTGGTGGGTCGAGGTACGCTTGCCGTTGACTATGTTGGTGCTCGACATGGAACCCTTCTGGGGGCCCCAGACCACTTCGAAGTCCTCGGTTCCGGGCCATTCGAAGTCACTCATGCGTGCATCGGCGGTGAAGACTATGCGGAAAGTCTCGTCGAGCGAGACCACTCCCGGTCCTTCTACCTTCAGGCTCTGGGCCGAAGCCACGAGGCTGGCCAGCAGCAGCAATCCTGTGAGAATGCGTTTCATATCACCAATTTTTCTCCTTCTGTTTTGATTTCAGGCGGGCGGCCTTCTCCTTCTTGACCTTGTCCTGGGTGTCCTTTTCCTGGGCCTGGATGGCCTGCAGCATTTGCTGGGCTGCCTGAGGCGTTATCTTTGGCTGCTGATCCTGCTGCTGTTGCTGCCGGTCCTGGTTCTGGTCCTGGTTGTTGTTCTGGTCCTGGTTTTGATCCTGGTCCTTCTGGTCGTCGTTCTGATCCTGGTTCTTGTCCTGATTCTGATCCTGATTTTGATCCTGGTTCTGGTCCTGATCCTGATTCTGGTCCTGGCCGCCGCCGCCCTGCTGCTCGTTCTCGAGCATCTTCTGGGCGTAGGCCAGGTTGGCCTTGGTCTCCATGTCGTCGGGCCGGCGGCGCAGCGAGTTCTTGTAGGCGTCTATGGCCTCCTGCCACCTGCGTTGTTTCAGAAACGAGTTGCCCGCGTTGTGCCAGGCGTCAGCACCATATTTGCCCTTGGAGAGGGAGTCGAGCTCCGCCTTGTACCAGCGGTCGGCTTCGGCGTAGTTCTCCATTCGGTAGCAGGTGTTGCCCAGGTTGTAGCCGGCCGCCACGGAGGTGGAGTCGGCCACCAGGGCTTTCTTGTAGTCGATCTCGGCCTCGGCGTAGCGTTCCTTCTTGAACTGCCGGTTGCCGTGGCGCACGCTCTTCCTTTCGCTCTGTGCGAAGCATATGCCTCCGCAGAGCGTCAGGGCCAGGATCATGAGCAGATATCGTTTCATGTGTCAGTGCTTGAACAGGCGCCGCCGGGCCTTCCTCTCCGGTACCAGGAGTTCCAGCACCAGGAAGAAAAGCGCGATGGCGAAAAAGTACATGTATTGTTCGTCGTAATCCTCGAATACCACTGAGCTGAACTGCTCCTTGTCGAGGGTCCGGATGTCGTCGATGATGGGATTCAGGCCGAATTCGCTGTTGCCTGCGCGGACATACTTGCCGCCGCCGATTCCGGCGATTTCCTGGAGGACGTCCTCGTCGAGCCGCGTGACAACGATGTTGCCGTCCGAGTCCTTGAGCAGGCCTCCGCCCGGCTGCGGGATAGGCTTGCCCTGCGGGGAGCCCACGCCGATGGTGTAGATGCGTATGCCCTGCTCGGCGATGGTTCGGGCTGCTTCCGCGACGTCGCCTTCGTGGTCCTCACCGTCCGTTATCAGGATTATGGCACGAGAACGCTCGCTCTGGGTGCTGAAACTGCGTGCCGAAGTCATGAGGGCTTCCGCAAGGGCGGTTCCCTGGATGGGGACGCTTCCCGTGTCGATGTTTTTCAGGAAGATCTTGGCCGAAACGTAGTCGGCGGTGATGGGCAGTTGCACGAAGGCCTCTCCGGCGAAGACCACCAGTCCGATGCGGTCGCCCTGCAGGCGGTCCACAAGGCGGGATATTGCCAGTTTGGAACGCTCGAGACGGTTGGGGGAGTAGTCCTCGGCCAGCATGGAGTTCGACACGTCGAGTGCGATCATCACCTCCACTCCCTGCGATTCGTGCTCCTTGAGGCGGGCTCCGAGCTGGGGGCGGGCCAGGCCGATGACGAAGAACAGCCATGCGACCGCCAGCAGGGTGACCTTCAGCCATCCTTTTCCTGTCGAAGCGTCAGGCATGAGCCTGGCCACGAGCGCCGGGTCGCCAAGACGTGCGATGCGGCGGCGGCGAAAGCGCCGGTAGAGCGCGTAGGCCACGAAGAGCAGCGGCACTATCAGCAGGAGCAGCAGATATTGACTTTGTGCGAGATAGACCATGTTACGGGATCCTCCTTAAAATGATGAACCTCAGCAGCAGCTCGCCCAGCAGGGCGAAGAGGGCGATCAGCGCGAAGCGCATGAACAGTTCCGAATAGACGGGGAAACTGTCGACGGTGGTGCGGGTCTTCTCCATCTGGTTGATTTCGGAATAGATCTCCATGAGCTTGGTGTTGTTCGTCGCCCGGAAATACTTGCCGCCGGTAATGTCGGCTATCTGGCGGAGCAGGTCTTCGTCGATCTCCACCTTTACGTTCTGCACCTGCACGCCCCAGGGGGTCATGAAGGGGTAGGGGGCCTCACCCATCGCTCCGACGCCGATGGTGTAGACGCGGATGCCGTAGGTCTTGGCTATCTCTGCGGCCATGAGCGGGGCCACCTCTCCGCTGTTGTTCATGCCGTCGGTCAGCAGGATGATCACCTTGCTCTTGGCGTCGGAATCCTTGAGCCGGGCCACCGCGGTGGCGATGCCGTTGCCGATTGCGGTGCCGTCGTCGATGAGGCCGGTCTCGACTTCCTTCATCAGGTTGATGAGCGTGGCACGGTCGGTGGTCAGCGGGGCCTGGGTGTAGCTTTCACCTGCGAAGACGACTATGCCCATGCGGTCGGCGGGACGGCTGGCGATGAATTCTATGGCGATGTCCTTGGCTGCGCTGATGCGGTCGGGCTTGAAGTCGCGGGCGAGCATCGAGGTGGAGACGTCCATCGTCAGCACTATGTCTATGCCTTCGGTGTCGACCTTCTCGAAATTCTCCGACGAGCGGGGACGGGCTATGGCCACGATGATTGCGGCAAGGGCTACCATCCTGAGGATGAAGGGCAGATGCCGTGCCCAGGTGGCCAGACGGCCGCTCCTGGCATCCCACTGGCCGAGTCCGGGCACGGTGAGCGAGGGCTCACGTCCCTTCAGGCAGCGCCACAGGTAAAGGGCGGCCAGGGGGATGAGCAGCAGCTCGAGCCAGAGCAGATTGGGATATTCGAAAAACATGTCTCTATTCCTCCTCTTCTTCCATCTGCTGCATGTAGGTTTCGTTCACGAAGCGGACTGCCGTGGGTATGGCTTCCTCGTTTTCCGCGTCGGATGCCGTATGCTTGGCGAACTTCACGAAGTCGGCCGTCGTGAAGAGGTCCTGGAGCTTTTCCAGCAAGGCAGGGTCTATCTCCTTGTCCTTCAGGTCGCTGAACATCTCGGCGGAAGTCTGCTCGAGGGCGGATATGTCGTATCGGCTGGCTATGTACTGGCGAAGGGCGTCGGTAACCTGGGTGTAGAACTGTTTCTGCCTGCCAGCCTGCCAGAGCTTCTGCGAACGGGTCTTCTCGAGGCTTCGCAGGGCCGTGATATGGGGCGGATCCTCCACCACCGGCTTGCCGAACAGGGTTCGGTTCTGCCGTCTCATGCGAATCCATCGCACAAGCAGCCAGACCAGTGCGGCTGTCAGCAGCGCCAGGCCGATCCAGGGGAGTATCTCCTTGAAGGTCAGGGGGTATTTTATCTGGCCCTTGATGTCATAGGCCTCGAAGGTCGCAGTGTCGACGGGGATGGTGTTGACCTCGAGCTTCGGGCTGGCGTAGGCCAGGGTGTCGAGTGTTCCATCGGGGCGGGCCACCAGCACGAAGAGGGGCGGCAGGGCGTAGCTGCCGCTGTCGAAGCTGGTGATTGTCATGTGTCCGTGCAGTACCATAGTGCCGTCCTTGTGGGCGACCGTATCGACCGCGAGGGCGCCCAGCGTCTCGACGCCGGGAACGGGTATCTCGCCGGGAAGGCCGACCCTGGCCGATTCGCCGGGGGCCAGCTTCAGGTCGAAAGTCCATTCCACCTGGTCGCCGATGAGTATCGAGTCGCGGCTCAGACGGCTGCGGAGCTCCTCGTCGACGATGGTTTCGGCGCGGAGGGGCAGGGCGGCTGAAATCGCCAGAAGTACTATGATTATGAGTTTTCTACGCATATCATGCCCTGTTTTTGAAGAAGGCCACGAGGCTCTTCACGTAATCTTCGCCGGTGGCGATGCGCACGCTGTCTACGTGGTAGCGCCGCAGGAGGTTCCGGGTACGGTCGTCGGCTTCGCGGCCCCATGCCTCATAGTTGCGCCTCACCTCGGCGGAGGAGGTGTTGATCCAGCGGTCGCGGCCTGTCTCGGCGTCGCGGGCGTGCACCAGGCCGACGTTGGGGATGCAGCGCTCACGCGGGTCGTAGATGTCGATGACCGAGATGTCGTGCCTGCCTGCCGCGATCTTGAGTGCGTCTTCGTAGCGGGGGTGGCGGTTCGCGTCGAGGTCGAGCATGTCGGAGAGGAGGAAGGCGGTGCAGCGGCGCTTCAGGGCGTTGGCCAGGAAGCTAAGCGCCGCGCCGATGTCGGTGCCGCGGTCTTCGGGCTCGAATTCAACCAGCTCGCGTATGATGCGGAGAAGGTGGCTGCGGCCCTTCTTGGGCGGGATGAACTTTTCCACGCGGCTGCTGAAGAACAGGGCTCCGACCTTGTCGTTGTTGATCGAGGCGGAGAACGAGAGCACTGCGGCTATCTCGGCCATCAGGTCCTTCTTGGACTGGGTGGTGGTGCCGAAAAGTCGGGAGCCGCTTACGTCGACCAGCAGCATGACCGTAAGTTCGCGTTCTTCCTCGAAAACCTTGACGTATGGGGAACGAAGGCGTGCGGTGACGTTCCAGTCCATGTTGCGGACGTCGTCGCCGTACTGATACTCACGCACTTCGCTGAAGGCCATGCCCCGCCCCTTGAACGCCGAGTGATATTCTCCGGCGAACACCTGGTGCGAGAGCGCCTTCGTGCGTATCTCGATCTTGCGTACCTTCTTTAACAAATCATTTTCCATTGTCACGTCATTCCGGGCTTGACCCGGAATCTCACATTATGGCACTTCGACGGCGTTGAGGACCTCGGTGATGATCTCTTCGGTGGTGATGTTCTCGGCTTCGGCTTCGTAGGTCAGGCCGATGCGGTGGCGCAGCACGTCGTAGCACACGGCGCGGACGTCTTCGGGGATCACGTAGCCGCGGCGCTTGATGAAGGCGTAGGCCTTGGCCGCCAATGCGAGCGAGATGCTGGCGCGGGGCGAGCCGCCGTAGCCTATCATGTCCTTGAGCCTGCCAAGGCCGTATTCTTCCGGCTGGCGGGTGGCGAAGACGATGTCGACGATGTAGCGCTCGATCTTCTCATCCATGTAGACGTCGCGGACGACCCTGCGGGCGCGGATTATATCTTCGGGCTTGAGCTGCGTGGCGGGTTTGGGGAATTCGCCCTGGTTGTTCATGCGGACGATGAGCTTCTCCTCTTCCTTCCTGGGATAGGTGACCTTGACCTTCAGCATGAAGCGGTCGACCTGGGCCTCTGGCAGGGGATAGGTGCCCTCCTGCTCGATGGGGTTCTGCGTTGCCATCACCAGGAACGGCTGGGGCAGGGGGAAAGTGGTTTCGCCTATGGTCACCTGACGCTCCTGCATGGCTTCGAGCAGGGCCGACTGCACCTTGGCCGGACTGCGGTTGATTTCGTCGGCCAGGATGAAGTTGGCGAAGATGGGGCCCTTCTTGATCTGGAAGGTCTCGCTCTTCTGGCTGTAGATCATAGTGCCCACAAGGTCAGCCGGCAACAGGTCGGGGGTGAACTGTATGCGGTTGAAGCGGGCGTCCACGATCTGGGCGAGCGTATTGATCGCCAGGGTTTTGGCCAGGCCGGGCATGCCTTCGAGCAAGATGTGTCCGTCGGCCAGCAGGGCGATCAGGAGGTTGTCCACAAGCTGTTTCTGCCCGACGATCACCTTGCCCATCTCCATCTGGATGATGTCGACCAGGGCGCTTTCCTGTCCGATGCGTTCGTTGAGCTCTTTAATGTTTACGCTATCCATGATTTATTTGGTGTTTTTTTGTATTTTTGTCGATTGAACCAACCCACAAAGGTAACATTTTTTTCGATGCGTCTTTTCGTGCAGCTCTCCTACGACGGTTCGCCCTTCTGCGGCTGGCAGACCCAGGCGAATTCCCCGACGGTCCAGCAGGAGCTTGAGCGGGCGCTTTCAATCGTCTTTGGCGAAAAGATCGGCGTCGTTGGCGCTGGCAGGACTGATACCGGGGTGAATGCCAGGCATTTCATTGCCCATTTCAACCTGACGGCGCTGCCGGAGGGAAGCATCGCCCCCTCCTTACGCAAATTAAATGCCATTCTGCCTCCTGCCATCGTGGCAGAGGCGTTCTACAGGGTAGCCGACAATGCGCACGCGCGCTTCGACGCGACCAGCCGCACCTACCGCTACTATCTCCATGCGAAGAAAGACCCCTATGCGCGCTTCTCCTGGCGCTGCTTCTATCCGCTCGACATGGCGGCGATGAATGAGGCTGCGGCCCGCATCCCCGGCAGGCGCGACTTCTCCTGCTTCGAGAAGACAGGCGGAGCCAACAAGACCTCCATCTGCACGGTGACCGAGGCCCGCTGGGAGGGTGACGACGAAGGACATATGGTCTTCACCGTGACGGCCGACCGCTTCCTGCGCAACATGGTCCGAGCCATGGTCGGCACGCTTTTGGAAGTGGGAAGGGGGCGCAGGGAGCCGCAGTGGATAGACGAAGTGCTTGACTCTCACGACAGAGGCATGGCAGGGCACTCGGTTCCCGGGCATGCGCTCTTCCTCGAGAGGATCACTTACCCCTACGCGCTTGAACCAATAAGTTAATAATAATCAATATCATAAACCAAAATGCTTTTCAATTTCCTCCAAACCGCCGCCGATATGGTCGAAGCGGTCCCCGTACAGGAAGAACTCTCCTTTTCACTGATTGACATGGCCACCAAAGGCGGATGGCTGATGATCGTGCTGCTCGTGCTCTCCATCGTGGCCATCTACATCTTCGGCCAGAAGTGGTGGGCCATCGGCCAGGCTGGCAAGATCGACAAGAACTTCATCAAGGATGTGGACAACTACCTGATGGAAGGGAAGGTACGTTCGGCTCGCGCACTTTGCAAGCGCAGCGACACTCCCATCGCCCGAATGATCGAGAAGGGCATCGAGCGCATCGACAAGCCTCTGGCAGACATCCGCATATCGGTGGAGAACGTGGCCAACGTAGAGGTGGCGAAGCTCGAGAAGGGCCTCCCCGTCCTTGCCACAATCGCAGGCGGCGCCCCGATGATCGGTTTCCTGGGCACCGTGATGGGTATGGTGCAGGCCTTCTTCAACATGTCGCAGGCCGGAAACAACATCGACATCACTCTGCTCTCCAGCGGTATCTACACGGCAATGATCACCACCGTAGGCGGTCTGATAGTGGGCATCCTGGCCTACTTCGCCTACAACTTCCTGACCGCCAGGGTCACTTCGCTGGTTACCAAGATGGAGGCCATTTCCATCGAGTTCCTCGATGCCGCCCAGGCCCGCAAGGACGCCAAAAACCTGGAGTAAGCCATGGCCATCAAGCGTAGCACGGAGATCAACCCCTCGTTCTCGATGTCGTCGATGACCGACATCGTGTTCCTGCTGCTGATCTTCTTCCTGGTCACTTCGACCCTTGTGAACCCCAACGCGCTCAAGCTCCTGCTGCCCAAGAGCACGGGGCAGGTGGCGGCGAAGGCCACGGTGAGCGTGTCGATCAAGCACTATCCCGATGAGAACCGGGTCACCTACCATATAAACGGCAACCCGAAGCCGGTGGCGTTCAGTGAGATAGAACCGGCGGTGGTCGAGCTGCTGCAGTTCGAGGACGACCCTACCTTCTCTATCTATGCCGACGAGACCGTACCCGTGAAGGAAGTGGTGGCGCTGATGAACATCGCCAAGCGCAATCATTTCAAGGTCATCATGGCTACTTCGCCTGAATAGCTCTTTCTTCCATGGATCGCTCCAAACTGGTGGGAATAGGGTTGACGGCGGCGGCGCATGCGTTGCTGCTGATGGTCTGCATGAGATCAGGCCTTACCTACCTGTATCCACCTCCGGAGGAGAAAACGATCGTCATGGAATTCCCGGAAGAGCCAGAATTCCAGGAAGTAACGTTCGGCGTTGAGCCTCGGAGCGAAGCGCCGGAACCGGACCGTGAGGTGGAGCTGGTGAAGCGTTCCGAGTCGCCGGTCGAGGGAACCAAGGCCAACGAAGCTGAAGAGGCGACCGTCGGCGACGAAGGCGACGTCGAAGTCCCTGAACCCAAGCGTGAAATCAACCGCCGGGCGCTTTTCCCATCTGCTGCCAACAACCGGAAGGACACGCTCGCGCCGCAGACTGCGGCAGAGACTTCGTCTCGTTTGGACGAGGGGCATGCCAGCGGCAACACTATGGCCGGTTCTTCCGACGGAGAGCCGTCGGCCCGGCTGGCGGGCCGCAATGTGGTGGGTTCGCTGCCATTGCCGGCCTACGGGGTGCAGAAGTCCGGCCGCGTGGTCGTCAAGATTTTCGTGGACAGGGAAGGCAATGTGACGGAGGCGATTCCGGGTATCGAGGGCACTTCGGTGCAGGACCGCTCGCTCTGGAGCGCGGCCAAGCAGGCTGCCCTCAAGGCCCATTTCTCTGCCAATCCCGCCGCCCCCATCTCCCAGGAAGGTACCATTACCTACATTTTCAGGCTGAAATAATGGCTCCGCGGCTCTGGTGTCGCAACGCCTCGCGAAAAAAGCTCGGCTTATGCGAGCACCACCCGCCGCTACGCCCTGATCATCAGTATTGCAGAAGCGTTACGACGCCGTCCATCGTGGCGACAAGGAGCTTGCGGCCGGGGAGGGGGACGATGCTGTTGACCAGTGCGACGGAGATCTTGTGCTTCCAGACCGGTGAACCGTCGTTTGCGTTGAGGCAGAAGATATTACCCTTGTCCGTAGGGACGAACAGGAGAGCCCCGTCGGCGCTGCATGCGCAGGGGGTAGGGGCGATTTCGTAGCCGAAACCGGGGTTGACTTCCCAAAGCTTTTCCACATCTTCCGACTGGGTCGAATAGGCCTGCACGCTGTCGTACATCGTCTTTACATAGACCTTCGATTCGTCGGGCGAAAGGGCTATCGATTCGCGTCCGCCGTTCGAGACCCAGAGCTGTTCTCCGGTCTTTGCGTCCAGGGCATAGGTCCTGCGCTCGGGCGTGACAATGAATATCTTGCCGTGGGCCTTTACGGGATTGACGGCGGCAGGAGAGAATTTGGAGGACCTTCCCGTCTTCCATGTCCACTGCAGCTCTCCAGTGCGGGGATCGAGTGAATACAGGGTGTTTGCCCAGTCGCCGAACACTACCTGCTCCCCGTCCACGAACGGCCTGCACTCGACGAAGCCGGCGATGCCGTCCCGCGCCCAGAGCAACTTTCCGTTCCGGACTTTCAAAGCCCTGAATACATTGTCGGAAGAACCCACGTAGGCGACTCCGCGCCGGATGGCCGGCGTGGCAAGCACCGACTTTTCGCAGCGATGTTTCCAGCGCAGCCTGCCGTTGCGCAGCGAGAGGCAGTAGATGCAGCCATCGGTGGAGCCCACGACCACGCGCCTGCGCCAGACGGCAGGGGTCGAGAATACCTTGCCTCCGGTGGCGAAGCGCCAGCGCTCCTTGCCGCTGCGGGCGTCGAGGGCCTTGACGACCCCGGCTTCATTCGCGTATAGCACTAACCGACCGGTTTTTATGGCGGCGCAGCCAATGTCACCTTCATCCTGATGCCGCCAGAGAGGCCGGACCTGCGGAAATTCGCGGTTTACATCGAAGCGGATGAAGGGATAGTCGAGCGGCAGGCCGTAAGGATTGTCTGCCAGGGCGGCAGAGTCGGGTGCGTATTGCGGAGTGTCGGTCAGGCGGTGTGTAAACCAGGGTTCCCTGTCCTGGGGAGCTGCAGGCTGCCCCTTGTCGTCCACCAGGATGCGCTCATGGATTGAAAATACTCCGTCCGCAATGTCGACTATATTGTAGCCTACTTCCCTGCCGCGGTCGGGAGAGCGTCCCAGTATGCCCGGAATTCCCTGGTAGTCAAGTATGGTGTTGCGATGCCAGTGCCCTCCGAGGACAAGCTGTATGTTGCCTTGCCTGAGCGTGTTGATGACCTGGAAATAATTGAGCAGCGAAGTGTCCTGAGGATAGTGGTTCACGAAGATCAACGGCTGCTCCGGCGTGGTAGCCCGTACTGTCGAGTCCAGCCAGGTCATGCTTTCGCGGGGAATCAGGGCCGGCGCCATGCGCATGTTGGGCCCGCTGTTGCAGCCGAGGAACTTGATGCCGCCCGCCTCAAACTCGAAACGTTCGTAGCCATATACCCTTGCGAAGGTGTTGCAGCCGCTCTCCGACCACTTGGCGTCATGGTTGCCCTGGACAACCCACCAGGGTTTCCGGAGGGCGGAGATAAGCCCTTTTGAAAGCTCGATCTCGTCGTCAGCGCCGTTCTCGGTGATGTCGCCTCCGAAGAGCACGAACTGGATGCCGGGCTGGGAATTTATGTCGTCGATGCAGCGCTCCAGATTGGATATGTGTGACCTGGCACTCTCAGCGATATGGATGTCGCTCAGGTAGGCGAAGCGCACGGGCTCCGTCTGCGCAGCGGCCGACAGCACGAGCGAAAGCGCGAGCAGGACGGTCAGGAAGCGTTTCATTCTTCCAAGAGTGAAAGCAGATACTGCCCGTACTGGTTCTTGCGCATAGGCTCGGCGACGGCGCGGAGCCTGTCTGCGCTGATCCAGCCGTTCTTGTAGGCTATCGACTCGAGGCATGCGACCTTCAGGCCGGTGCGTTTCTCGATCACTTCCACGAAATTGCCGGCCTCGGCAAGGCTGTCGTGAGTGCCCGTGTCGAGCCAGGCGAAGCCCCGTCCCAGGGTCTGCACCTTCAGCTCTCCGTATTCCAGGAAGCACTGGTTGACAGTGGTGATCTCCAGTTCTCCGCGGGCGCTGGGCTTGATGTTCGCAGCTACGTCGACCACCTTGTTGGGGTAGAAGTAGAGCCCCACCACCGCATAGTTGCTTCTGGGGTTGGCGGGCTTCTCCTCGATACTGATGCAGTTGCCCTGGGCGTCGAACTCCGCCACGCCGTAGCGCTCCGGATCGGCCACCCAGTAGCCGAACACCGTGGCCTTATGGTCTTCCTCGGCTGTCCGCACTGCCTCCCGGAGCATCCCGGTGAAGCCTGAGCCGTAGAAGATGTTGTCGCCCAGCACCAGGCACGCGCAGTCGTCGCCGATGAACTCCCTGCCGATTATGAAGGCCTGGGCAAGTCCGTCGGGAGATGGCTGTTCGGCATACGAGAAGCTGACCCCGTAGTCGGAGCCGTCGCCCAGAAGCCGGCGGAAGCCCGGCAGGTCGTGAGGAGTGGAGATGATCAGAATCTCGCGTATGCCCGCGAGCATCAGCGCCGATATGGGGTAGTAGACCATCGGCTTGTCGTAGATGGGCAGCAGCTGCTTGCTGACGCCTTTGGTTATGGGGTAGAGGCGTGTTCCGCTGCCTCCTGCGAGTACTATACCTTTCATACTATTGCCATTTATACTGTTTGTCGATCGGGGCGAGGCCGGATAGGGAGAGGATGCGGCTGACGAAGGCGTCGACGAGGGTATCGAGGTCGGCGGGGCGGGAGTAGAAGCCGGGGGCGGCCGGGGCGATGACGGCTCCAGCCTCGGAGAGAGTCGTCATGTTGCGCAAGTGGATGAGATTCAGCGGGGTTTCGCGCGGGACAAGGATCAGCGGCCTGCGCTCCTTCAGCTGAACGTCCGCGATGCGGGCCAGCGCGTCGTCGGCCAGGCCGGCGGCGATGCGGCCCAGCGTGCCCATCGAGCAGGGGAGGACCACCATCACGTCGGCCGCGGAGCTGCCAGAGCAGAAAGGCGCGTCGAAGCCGTTGTCGTCGAGCCAGCGGAAGCTGCCCGTCCGCGGCGGCTCCGAACCGAGTTCGTGCAGCCACACCTTCCGGGCCGTGTCGGTCATCAGCAGGTGCAGGTCCACGCCAGGAAGGGTGCCGGCGCGTTCGATGAAGCGCCGCGCATAAATCGCTCCGCTGGCACCGGTGACGGCCAGGACTACCTGTCTAGAGGTATTCATCGAGTAGAATCTGTTTCAGTTCGGCCATGCCTGCGGTGGCGGGCGCCTGGATCTGCCGGAACGGCTGGTAGTCGAGCATTATGGGCTTGGGATCGATCAGGAAGATGGGCGTGCCGTGCTGCACGTAGCGGAACAGGCCCGCGGCGGGATAGACGTTGAGCGAAGTGCCGATGATCAGCAGGATGTCGGCCTGGGAGACCTTGCGCGCGGCAGGAGTCATCATGGGCACTGCCTCGCCGAACCAGACTATGTGCGGGCGCAGCTGTACTCCGCGGGAGTCGGTGTCGCCCAGGTTCACGTCGCTGTAGCCCACGTCCTTCACTCCCCTGGTGCCTTCGCCTATGTCCTCACGGTCCTCAGGACGTACCTTGGTCAGTTCGCCGTGGAGATGGATGATGTGCGACGAGCCTGCGCGTTCGTGCAGGTTGTCGACGTTCTGAGTGACCACGGTCATTTCGAAATAGCGTTCAAGCTCGGCAATGATGCGATGGGCGGCATTGGGCTCGGCTTTTTCGAGCTGGCGGCGGCGTTCGTTGTAGAATTCCAGCACAAGGCCGCGGTTGCGGTACCAGCCGTCGATGTCGGCCACATCGGCAACGTTGTAGTTTTCCCAGAGACCGTCGCTGTCGCGGAAGGTCTTGATGCCGCTTTCGGCGCTTACTCCGGCGCCTGAGAGGACGACGAGTTTTTTCATGGTTCGGTATATGATGCCGGGTCGTGGCCCGGCATGATGTTAAATGAAATAATAATGGCGGAGCCAGTAGTCGAAGAGGGGGTCGATGATGCGGGCGTTGTCGTCCTGGTCGAAGGTCAGCACTTCCTTTTTCATGAGGCCTTCCTTGCTCCGGGCCACGCCTGCGGAGGAGTTGAGGTGGTAGCGCTCCATGGTCTCGGCGGTGGAGAAGCGCGTGGTTCCGTCGACCACGGCGTGGAGCAGGTTGACCTGCTGGCCGGTAAGGTCGAAGATGGTCTGCTTGAAGCGGGGCTCATGGATCGAGATGATCGAGTCGCGGGCCTCGTTGACTACCTTGCGGTTCATGTAGTAGCCTGCCAGCGAGCAGCAGAAAGCACATATCTGCTTGATGTACCACATGTTGCAGGAGGCTACCTCGCAGATGGCCATAGCCTCTTCCATTTCGATGATGCGGCCGTAGTTGAGGAACGTGGAGTGGATGTACTGGCACACGGTCTTCTTGTCTAGCGGCTTGAACTCGAGAGTGCGGCACATGCCGTAAAAGCACTTGCGCTCCAGGAAAATACTCTTCATCGCGTTGATGAAGGACCCTGTGATTATGTAGCGGACGCCTTTCTGGCGACTCCAGATGCGGTCGAGCTGCTCCAGGCGGAATGTTTCGCCCTCAAGATGCAGGAGGTTCTGGAATTCCTTGAAGTAGACCACCAGCATCACTCCGGCTTCGCTGGATACGATGCCGGGAAGTTCGAAGAGCTTGTTGCCTGCGATTTCGTCGATATGGATCTCGAAGGGGAGAAGTGCACCCCGGTTCACCTCCTGGGCGGCTTCGCGCATACTGTCGCACCATACGGCGGTGAAGTCCTCGAAACTGCGGACGTTCGTCAGGTCGATATCGCAGACCACCATCCGTCCCGGCATGGATGAACGGCGTGACAGTGCTTCACGCACTACGGTTTCCTTGCCGCTGCGGGCTTCGGCCAGTATGGCAAGGCTCTTTCCTCCCGGAGAAAGTGCGGCGACCACGCTGTCGATCTCTTCATCACGACCGACGATGCTCTTGCCAACCGGCAGCTTTTCAAGGGCGAAAGGGAGTTCGGACATTCAGAAAAAAACCGGCGAAGCGCCGGTCTATTCAAAGTTCTTCGAAATCAACCTGGGAGAATGAGTCCGGCGCCTGGGCGGAGGTTTCGTGCCGGGACTCTGGCTGGGTGTCAGGGCCGGCGGGGCAGCGTTCCCGGATGAAATTGACAACTTCCTGGAGTCCGTCGGCGAATTTGTCGAAGTCTTCCTTGTAGAGGAAAATCTTATGTTTGTCGTACACGTAGCGCCCGTCATGCTCGATGCGGCGCTTGCTTTCAGTAATGGTCAGATAGTAGTCGTTGCCTTTGGTGGCCTTCACATCGAAAAAGTAGGTACGCTTTCCCGCGCGGACAGGCTTCGAATACACGTCGTCTCCGTTCCGCTCCTGGAAGCCTGCATGATCAAAATCCTCGTAGTACATGGTTTCTTGTTTTTTAAACGTTTTTCGATATTCTCCTACAAAGATAGATTTTATTTTTGAACGAAACCACTTATCTTTGTAAAAAATTCAGAAAACTTTGAAATGCTTTCCCGAAGATTGATCCGCATCAAGGCGTTCAAGACTCTGTTTGCCTACGAAGGTTCGGGTTCCGACAATGTTGCCGCCGCCGAGAAGTCACTTCTCGAGTCCTGCGAGAAGGTCAAGGACCTGTGCTATCTCATGCTGAACATAGCCGACCCGCTGGTGAGGGTTGCTGAAGAAAAGATTGCGGCGGGCATGCGGAAGTTCCACCCTACGGAAGAAGAACTCCATCCGAACATGAAGTTCGTGCGCAACCGTTTCGCGCAGATGCTCTCCGACGATCCCGAGTTCGGCAGGATCTGCCAGAAGCGCGGGCTGGTGTGGGGTGAATATGAACCCTTTGTCAAACATGTCTACAATTCGCTGATAACCAAGGAATACTATCTCAATTACATGGCCTCGGGAGAGGATTCTCTCGAAGAGGACTGCCGGCTCTTCTCCTGCATCTTCCAGGATGAGTTCGAAGACAACCCGGAGCTTCTCTCCATCCTTGAGGACATGTCGATACTTTGGATCGACGACCTCGACTATGTGCTCAACACCATCATCGCCCTGGTCGACGACACCCCCAGAAGGGGTCGTATAGTACATCCCTCCACCTTCCTCAAGGAAGACGACAAGGAGTTCGCCCTTCGTCTCTTCTCGGAGTCCGCCGCCCATTACGACGAGTACTTCGAACTGATCTCGCAGCACCTCGACAACTGGAAGTCCGACCGTATCGTGGCCACCGACGCCACCCTGATCGTCATGGGCCTGACCGAAGCCGTGACGTTCCCGACCATCCCGGTGAAGGTGACCATCAACGAATACGTGGAGATATCCAAATACTACAGCACCCCCAACAGCCGCATCTTCGTCAACGGCATCCTCGACAAACTGATCCAGGAGAAGGTAGCCAGCGGAGAGATCGTCAAGCTGGGGCGTGGACTGGTTGATTAAGAAGCCGGGACAAACCCGGAATGACCGTAAGAAACAAATCAATAATCGATAGCGATGAACTATTTCACATTTTTCCTGCAGGCTACGGCCGGTGCACAGGGTAGCGGCAGCGGAATGACCATGCTGCTGATGCTCGCACTCATCTTCGTGGTGATGTGGCTCTTCATGATCCGTCCCCAGCAGAAGCGCCAGAAAGAGCTTAACAACTTCCGTGACAGCCTGAAGAAAGGCGACAAGGTGGTGACCGTAGGCGGTATCTACGGCACAGTGCTGGAAGTCAACGGCAACAAGGTTATGCTCGAGATCGACAAGGACGTCAAGATCAAGGTCGACAAGGCATCACTGGTCAAGGACTTCAGTGATGCCCAGCAGTCCTGACTTCGGATGAAAGACATCCGGCTCCTGGTGGCCTCCCTGCTCATCGCCTGCTTCGTGTGGGCGATGCACACCTTTTCGTTGCCATATTCCGCATCCCTGCCCTGCACGGTGCGGGTGACGACCCTCATGGAAGGGTATGCCCCAGAAGCCACGGCGCGAGAAATCCTTCTGCTGCGCGGCAAGGGGACTGGGTTCTACCTGCTCCGTGCGCGTCGCAAGCCCGTCGAGCTGCGCATAGCGGTCGACGAGCGCCGTTTCATACCGGTCGAGGGGGTCGACGACTTGTTCGTCCTTCCCGTTTCCGACGTGCGCGAGAAGCTGGTGGAGCAGCTGGGCGACCGGTTCAGCGTGGATTTCATAGAAACCGACCAGCTCACTTTCCCTTTCACCCGGGAAGATTTCGTCACCGTACCTGTGGTTGCGGTCACCGACTTCGGATTCCGCCCTCAATACATGCAGGTCGGGGAGGTCTACGTCAAGCCCGATTCAGTGCAGGTCTACGGCCCGGTAAAGGAAATCCTGCGCATCACGCAGGTACGTACGAAAAACATCTCGGCCAAGGCGCTTGACCAGGACCTGCAGGGTTACGTTGCCCTGCAGCAGATTCCGGGTCTCAGGCTGGCGACCGACAGGGTGTGGTACGAGGTCTCGGTGGACCGTTATGTCGAGAATACCGTGACCCTGCCGGTGTCGGTCGAAGGCACGCCTGCCGGCCGCACGCTGCTCGTGCTGCCATCCCGGCTTGAGCTTACCTACCGCTGCTCCTTCCGCCCCTGGGGCGGACGCATTACTGCCGACGACCTGTCGCTGGTGGTGGATTATGCCGATTACGCCGGAGCGGGGAGCACCAAGGTGATCCCGCGACTGGTCACGGACAGGGACATATATGCCTGGCGCATAGATCCCGGAATGGTGGAGTGCCTGATGGTGGAATAGCTTTGACAGTCATGCGTATCCTTCTCTGTACAGGCGGAATCGGCAGCGGCAAATCGACAGTCGCCCGCGCTTTCGGGGTGCTCGGAGCCCCTGTCTATGATTGTGACATGGCGGCCAAGGAGCTGTACGACAGCGATCCCGGGCTTCTGGAAGAGGTGGTGGCGCTTGTGGGCCGTGAGGTTCTCGGTCCGGACGGCCGGCTCGACAGGGCGGCTCTTTCAGGCAGGATTTTTGCTGACCCGCAGATGCTTGCAGCCATTGAGGAACTGGTGCATCCGGCCGTGGCACGCGATTTCGCCAGCTGGAAGGAAGCCCATGACGCCCCCGTGGGAGTGATAGAATCGGCGATATTGCTCGAGAAACCGAATCTGGCGGGGCTTTACGACCGTGTGCTTGCCGTGTCGCTGCCGGAAGAGACAAGGGTGCGGAGGACGATGCTCCGCGACGGGCTAACGGAAGCGCAGGTGCGCAGCAGGATGGCTAAGCAATGGACTGATGAACAGCGGGCTGCACGTGCCGACTGGACTATTGTAAGCAACGACCGGCAGGCATTGCTGCCGGCTATCATGGATATCTTAGATTTGATGAAAGATGGAAAAGACTGAAAAAACCGACCTGAAAAAAATCCTCTCCGTTTCCGGAGAACACGGCCTGTTCGCCTATGTGGCGCAGGGACGCGGCGGCATCATCGCCGAGAACCTTGCTACGGGCCACCGCCAGATGCTTGGAGCCAGCGCCAAGGTAAGCGCCCTCTCCGACATCTCGGTCTATACCGACCAGACAGACGTGCCCCTTCGCGACGTGCTCGCTTCGATGGCCGCAAAACTTGAAAAAGGTGAAGCGCCGAGCCCCAAGGACAGCCCGCGCAAGATAGAGGCCTTCTTCTCCGAAGTGATCCCCGACTACGATCCTGACCGCTTCTATGTATCGCACATGAAGAAGATACTGGGCTGGTACGAAGAGCTCCGCAACCATGCCTCCCTCGAGTTCGAGGCCGAAGAAGAGGAGGAAAATAAAGAAGAAGAGAAACCCGAAGAAGCTAAGTAGTGAAGCGCATCCAGGTGGTGACGATGGGGTGTTCCAAGAACCGCGTGGACTCGGAGCACCTGCTGCGTCTCCTGCAGGAGCGCGGCTATACCCTCGTGCCTGAAAGCCACGACCTTGCCGACGGAGGCGTCGACGAGGTGGTGATCAACACCTGCGGCTTCATCCAGGACGCCAAGGAGGAGTCGATAGCTGCGATCCTTGAGGCCGTGGAGGCCAAGAAGCAGGGGATGGTGGAGAAGGTTTCGGTGTTCGGCTGCCTGTCGCAACGCTACCGCAAGGAACTGCCTGCCGAGCTTCCGGAAGTCGACCATTGGGACGGGGTGCTCAGCTTCGATACGCTTGGCCGCGTGCTCACCACTCCGTCGCACTATGCCTATCTCAAGATTTCAGAGGGCTGCGACAGGCGTTGCGCCTATTGCGCCATCCCGCTGATCCGGGGCCCGCACGTGAGCGTGCCCATGGAGTCGCTGGTAGAGGAGGCGAAGATGCTCGCCGCACAGGGCGTGAAGGAACTCATCGTCATCGCCCAGGATACCACCTACTACGGCCTTGACCTTTACGGAAAGCGTCGTCTGGGCGAGCTTCTGGAGCGACTTTGCCTGATCGACGGCATAGAGTGGATACGTCTGCACTATGCCTATCCAAGCAGCTTCCCTGAGGATGTGCTCCGCATCATGGCCGACAATCCAAAGCTCTGTCCATACATCGACATTCCGCTGCAGCACAGCGCCGACAAGGTTTTGCAGATGATGCGACGGGGAGTCGACGGACGCCAGACCAGGGAACTGGTCGAGAAGATGCGTCGCATGGTGCCGGGAGTAGTGCTGCGCACGACACTTATAGTGGGGCATCCGGGCGAAGGGGAAGAAGAATTCGAGGATTTGCTCGATTTTGTGAAGGAGAGTCGCTTCGAGAGGCTGGGAGCGTTCCAATACTCTGAGGAAGAGGATACTTACGGGGCCCTGCATTACAAGGACGAGGTCCCTCCGGAAGTGAAACAGGAGCGCTACGACCGGCTCATGCAACTCCAGAGCGGCATCTCGCTGGCTTGCAACCAGGCGCGTGTAGGCAAACGTGAAAGGGTTCTCGTCGACCGGGTGGAAGAAGGCTCCGCCATGCCGGGCCAGACCAGTTATCTGGTCGCCCGTTCCAGGACGGAATCTCCCGAGGTCGACGGCGAAATCCTTGTCGATCCGGCTGCGCTGCCCGCAGCTACGCCGGATGCATTGACAGGCAAATTCCTCGACGTCACCATCACCGGTGCGGATGAATATGATTTAACAGCTGAGTATTGATATGGAATTACTGAAAGGAAAGGTCGCGCTGATTACGGGCGCGGCGAGAGGCATCGGAAAGCAGATCGCCCTCAAATTTGCAGAAGAAGGCGCAGATATCGCCTTCACGGACCTGGTCATCGACGAAATCGGCGAGACCACGAAAAAGGAACTCGAGGCCTTTGGCGTAAAGGTGCTCGCCATCGCCTCCAACGCCGCCGACTTCGAGCAGACCCACCAGGCCGTTGATCAGGTGGTCGAACACTTCGGCCGCATAGACATACTGGTCAACAACGCCGGCATCACCAAAGACGGCCTGATGCTCCGCATGACTGAACTCCAGTGGGACGCCGTGCTGACGGTCAACCTCAAGAGCGCCTTCAACTTCATCCACGCCGTGAGTCCCGTGATGCTCAGGCAGAGAGGCGGCTCGATCATCAACATCAGTTCGATCGTAGGCGTACACGGCAACGCCGGACAGTGCAACTACTCCGCATCCAAGGCCGGCATGATAGGCCTCGCCAAGTCCATAGCGGCCGAACTGGGCCCCAAGGGCGTTCGCGCCAACGTGGTCGCTCCCGGCTTCATCCTGACCGACATGACCGAGAAGCTGGGCCCCGACGTGCTGAAGCAGTGGGAAGCCAAGATTCCGATGCGCCGCGGCGGCACGCCGGCAGAAGTGGCGAAAGTATGTACCTTCCTTGCCTCCGACCTTGCCTCGTATGTTTCCGGGCAGGTGATTCTCGTGGATGGTGGTATGGGAATGTAATTTTTTGTATATTTGCCAGTTGAACCCAATAATCCGAACAAATATATGAAGATGTTGAAACGGTTGTTCCTGCTCGCAGCGCTGCTGGGAAGCACCCTGGCGGCCATGGCTCAAAGCACTATGACAGATGTCCAGGTGCTCGACTACGTGAAGGCCGGGATCGAACAGGGCAAGACCCAGAACGAGCTTCTGCGCGAACTGGTGGTCCGCGGGGTGGACCGCGCCCAGGCCGAACGCGTGAAAAAACTCTACGACAGCCAGCAGACGGCTGTCGCACAGGCCGTTTCGGGCTCTGATGACAGGTCCCACATCGTGCAGGGTGAGGTGGACTTCGCTCCCGCCGATTTCCAGGATACGGAAAACGGACCTATGGTATACGGCCGTGACATCTTTCGCAACCGCGAACTCAACTTCGCTCCCAGCGAGAATCTCGCCACCCCGAAGAACTACCATCTCGGCCCGGGCGACGAAGTCATAATCGATATTTTCGGAGCCAACCAGACCACCCTGCGCAGCGTCATATCCCCCGAGGGCAGCATCAACGTCGATATCCTCGGCCCGGTATATCTGAGCGGCATGACCATCGAAGAGGCCAACAAGTACCTCAAGCGCAAGCTCGCAGGTATCTACGGGGGCCTGAACCGCAGTTCCGACGGCACTGACATCCGCCTGAGCCTCGGCCAGATCCGCTCCATCCAGGTGAACGTCCTGGGAGACGTCCAGCATGCCGGCACCTACATGGTCCCTGCCTTCTCGACAGTGTTCCACGTGCTTTACCTGGCCGGCGGAGTGGTGGAACCGGGTTCTCTCCGTGAGATAGTGGTCAACCGTGCGGGCAAGATAGTCGGGACCGTTGACGTCTATGACTTTCTGGTCAAGGGCAGCCGGGAGCGTGACATCCGCCTGGAAGAAGGCGACGTGGTCCTTGTCAGGCCCTATACATGCATGGTGAAGATCGGAGGCAAGGTGAGGCGTCCAATGAGCTTCGAGCTGAAAGCCGGAGAGACCCTCGAGGATCTGCTGGCCTATGCCGGAGGTTTCGCGAGCGGGGCCTTTACCGAGAGCGTCACCGTAGTGCGCCAGAACGGCAAGAACTATGAAGTCAGGACCGTCGAGGCACCCAGGTTCCGCAGTTTCGAGATGCAGGATGGCGACGAAGTTACAGTGTCGGAACTCAATTCATACTACGAGAACAGGGTGTCGGTCAGCGGTGCTGTCTACCAGGCAGGGACCTATGAACTTGGCGGCGACGTGAAGACGGTCCGCCAGCTGGTGTCCAAGGCTGGTGGTCTGCTACCCGACGCGTTCCTGAACCTCGCAGTGCTGCACCGCCAGCACGACGAGGACAAGAGTTTCGAGGTGATCTCGGTCAATCTGGGCCGCGTGCTCTCCGGCGCCGATCCCGACATAGTCCTCCAGAAAAACGACGAACTCTTCATCACCAGCCGTGCTGATATCCAGGAGCAGGCAACCATGTCAATCTATGGCATGGTGACGAACCCCGGAGTTTTCCCCTATGCCCGAAACACCACTGTCGAAGACCTCATCATCATGGCCGGCGGCCTGAGGGAAGGCGCTTCGCTCGCCCGCGTCGACATCGCCCGCCGCAAGCGCGATGCCCAGGGCCTTGTGTCCGACGAGCGTCTCGGCGAGATAATCAGCGTCCGCCTTCGTGACGGCTTCGTGGACGACGGGGGCGCAAAGGTCTATCTGGAGCCCTACGACGAAGTGACCGTCCACCGCAGTCCCGCATACACCTCCCAGACACACGTGACGGTGACCGGCGAGGTCAATTTTGCCGGCGATTTCACCCTGACCAACCGCGGCGAGCGCCTGAGTGACATAGTGCGCAAGGCGGGCGGTACGACGAACTACGCCTATCTGGCCGGAGCGCGCCTCTACCGCAACATGACCGATGACGAGAGGGAGCAATTGCTCAAGGTACTCGAATACAGGGGCGCCCAGAACGCCACGTTGGACTCGACCGGACTAGATACCATTGCAAGCCGCTACCAGGTTGCGATCAGGCTCGACCAGGCCCTTGCGAATCCTGGCTCAAGATACGATATCGAAGTGGTTGAGGGAGACGTACTCGACATTCCATTGATCCGCAATACGGTGAGGGTCATCGGCTCGGTCATGATGCCCAGCGTCCTTACCTACGAACCGGGTAAGAATGGAGCAGGCTATATCGAAGCCTGTGGCGGCTACCTGACCGGTGCGAAGAGGAGCAAGGTCTATGTGATCCACATGAACGGCAATTCCGAGAAACTGAGGGGCGGTACCCGTATCCAGCCGGGTGACCAGATAGTGGTACCCGCGAAAATCAAGAGGGAAGGAGCCGCCGGCGAGACTCTCGCACGTGTAGCCTCCATGGCAACCACAGTGGCCTCCCTGGGAACCAGCATGGCTTCCATCTTCCTGATCATACAACGCACCAAGGACAAATAAGGCATGGAAGAAGAAAACCGCTATATCGAAGAGGACGGGCTGGAGATCGACTGGAAGGGCATCCTGCGCAAGCTGTTCCGCCGTTGGAAGTTCATCGTCCTGGTAACTTTCATTTTCTCTGTTCTGGGAGTGACCTACGCCTTGATGATGAAGCGCACATATCAGGTCACCGTCACTCTGGCTCCGGAGGTACAGAACCGGGCCAGCGGCACAGCTTCGGCACTGGCCAGCATGCTGGGCGGAGGAATTTCGCTCAATTCTTCGCCAGATGCTCTCAACATCTCGCTGTTCCCTGAGATCAGCTCCAGCACACCTTTCCTGTGCTCGCTGCTCGAGGTGCCGGTGACGCCTTTCGTGAAGAAGGAAGCGCTCGTGGCTGGTGCCGTGCCCGAGACTACGACGGTCTTCCTGCATCTGCTGGGCCGCGACAAGCCTGTCAGCGAGAAGAAGGCCCGGAAGATTGCCGAGGCTGATGCGAAGTATTTGTACGACGATTCGGTTATCAATCCCGATCAGCTTACGCCTCGTCAGGGTTATGCCGTCAAAGCGCTGCGCTCCGCAGTGGCCACTTCAGTCGACAAGAAGACAGGCGTGACGACCATCGGCGTTACTCTCGACGACCCGATGATCGTCAAGCAGCTGGCTGACACCGTGTGCCAGCGTCTGCAGGATTTCGTGACGGAATACCGCACCCGTAAAGCTACTGCCGACTACGAATACTACGTGCAGATGGCCGATGAGGCCCATGCCGAGCTGGTGCGCGCACAGGCGGCCTATGCGGCTCGCGTGGACTACGACCGCAGCGTGATCCTGCAGTCGGTCAACAGCGAGCGTCAGAGGCTCGAGAATGAGGCGCAGCTGGCCAACCAGATCTATTCGCAGATGGCTCAGCAGAGGGAGATGGCGAAGGCCAAGATCCAGGAGGTGAAACCTGTCTATGCCGTCGTCCAGCCCGCTACGGTGCCTCTACAGGCGTCCAACAGCCGCGCAAAGGTGTGCATCATCTGGTTCTTCGTCGGCTTCATTCTCGCCTGCGCTTGGGTTGTCTTCGGCGACACCGTCGTCGCATTCTTCAAAGATATCTTCACTTCCGAAGATGAAGTGTAAAAAAAGAGCCTCGGTTACCGAGGCTCTTTTTTTTATTCCAGGCCGATTTTGCTCTTGTCGGGGGCCGGAGGGGTGGGAGGCAGGGGTTTCCAGTTTTTCATCTCAGCTTTCAGGACTTCGATGGCCTTGTCGAGCTGGGCGTCCTTGCCCTGGTGGTCCTCGAACGGGTTGATGTCGATGTCGATGTCGGGATCCACGCCGTAGCCTTCGATGATCCAGTCGCCCTCAAGCGAATAGGAGGTGAAGAACGGGGTGCGCATGTCCTGTCCGTCCAGATACTGGCGCGAGCCGGAGATGCCCACGATGCCGCCCCACGAGCGCTTGCCTATGAGCTTGCCCAGACCGAGCTGGCGGAAGCCATACGGGAAGAGGTCGCCGTCGGACGAGGAATACTTGTCGATGAGGCATACCTTCGGACCGTAGAATGCCTGGTTAGGGACGGTCTTGTTGGCGCCGTTGCGGTACATGCTCATGCGATAGACCTCACGCTGAAGGCGCTCCAGGATCATCGGGGAGACATTTCCGCCACCGTTCATGCGGTCGTCGATGATCAGGGCCTTCTTGTCGAGCTGCGTGTAGAAGAGCTTGGTGAACATGTCGAGGCCCTCCGTGCTCATGTCGGGGATGTGGATGTAGCCTATCTCGCCGTTCGAAGCCTTGTCTACCTTCTCGATATTCTTGTTGACCCATTCGTAGTAGGCCAGGTTGCTCTCGTCGGCCACGGGTTTCACATACACTGTGCGGGCATTCTTGCCGGCCGCGTTGTCGGCGATCTCAAGGGCGACGGTCTTGCCCACCTTGCCCACGAGGGCCTGGTAGATGTCGGCCAGTTCGTTGGACGGGGTGCCGTTCACCTTCGTGACATACTGGCCTACCCGGGCGTTCACGCCGGCGGCGTCGAGCGGGGAGACGAGGGTCTTGTCCCACGATGCACCCTTGAAGATATGTTCGATGCGGAAGGCGCCGGTGTTGGAGTCCTTGCTGAACTTGCCGCCCAGCAGGCCGGTGGCGATGCGCGGAATCTCGGGGGTTTCACCTGAGGTGATGTAGGCGTGTCCGATGGTCAGCTCGCCTATCATCTCGCCGATGAGATAGGTCAGGTCGTGGCGGTGCTTGACGTAGGGGAGCATGACTGCGTACTTGTCGTGGATGGCGTTCCAGTCGAGACCGTGCATGTTCTCCACATAGAAGTTGTCGCGGGTCACGCGCCAGCTCTCGTCGTAGATCTGCTTCCATTCGGCTTCGTGGTCGACGAGCATGTCCATCTCCTGGGTCGGGACGGGCGTGTCGAGCTTGGCCGGGCCGCCGAAGGCCGTGACATAGAACTTGCCGCCGTCGCGGACGAGGCATTTCTTGTGGTCGGGCGTGAAGGCCAGGGGCATGTTCTTCGGGCCGTCGGAGGTCTGCAGGGTCTTGAGGTCGAGTACCTTGACTGCTGCGGCACCGTTTCGTGCACCGCCAGGACCGCCGGCAGGCATGCCTGGCATGCCGCCGCCGAAGCTGCTGTAGTAGAGCTTGTCGTTGTCGGCCAGGATGAGGCGGTAGCGGCCGGCCGGCAGCGGCAGGACGCTGGCGCGCTGGCCGATGCCTTCAACGTCGACTTTGGTCTTGGCCGGTTTTTCCGCTACGGGTTTCTCAGGAGCCGGTTTGCCGGGCGCACCTGGCGCAGGGCCGCCGGTCCTGGGTCCTTCGGGCTTGGCCGGCTTGACGCCGTATTCGTCGCTGGTCATAGTAGTCGGGTCGGGCGTGTCCTTGGCCAGCGGGATGACGAACACATAGGAGTTGATGTTGTAGGAGGCGTTCCATTCCACCTGCGAATACTGCGAGCGGAGTTCGCGGCCCGAGGTGAAGAACAGATACTTGCCATCCTGCGAGAACATAGGTCCGGAAGCGTCGTACCAGCGGTCCGTGACCTGGTAGGACTTGCCTGAAGCCACGTCGTAGAGATACACGGCCGAGATGTCGTTGTCAAGGCCCATGGTGTAGGTGGCCCAGCTTCCGTCGGCAGAGAGGGTGAAGCCGCGCGGGGCGCTGGTCTGGCTTACGATGATGCGGTCCAGCTTGCCGGAAGCCACGTCGAGGCTGTAGATGTCGCGCTTCAGCGTATTGAAGTAGAGGGTCTTGCCATCGGGCGACCACTGCAGGTTGCTGGGATAGCCGTCGCTGAAATGGGTCAGCCGGCGGGGATGCTCCATGTCATTGGATGGTGCAACGTAAACCTGGTATTCGCCGTCCTTGTCGGAGAACCAGGCGACGTTCTTGCCGTCCGGGCTCCATTCTGCTTCGCGCTCATGCGCACCCGGTGTGTGGGTGACGTTGCGCACGTCGCCCTTGCGGGCGGGGAGGGAGAAGACGTCGCCGCGGCCCACCAGGAGCACGCGCTCGCCGTCAGGCGAGAGGCTGTAGGAATTCAGGCGGTCGGAGACGTTCTTGTATTCGGGACGGCTGTAGAGGTTGTCGCTCTCCAGGTAGACTGTCACTTTTTCGCAGGTACCCTTCCTGACGTCATATTTGTAGATATAGCCGCCGTTCTCGAACACCACGTAGTCCTTGGAAAAGGAGGGGAACTTGCAGTCGTATTCGGTGAAGTCGGTGACCTTGCGTGTGGCCTTGGTCCTGGTGTCGTAGACGAAGAGGTTCATCGTCCGGTCGCGGTCGGAGAGGTAGTAGATCTCGTTGCCGATCCACATGGGGAAGATGTCCTGGGCGTCGTTGTCGGTGATCTTCTCGAGCTTGGTAGTTCCTACGGTATTGATCCAGATGTCATCGGCCTGGCCGCCGCGATAGTACTTCCAGGTGCGGAATTCACGGAACATGCGGTTGAGCGCCAGTTTCCTGCCGTCGGGCGAATAGCTGCAGAAGCCACCCTCGGTCGTGGGGATCTCCACTCCGGGGCCTCCGGTCGCAGGTACCGTCATCAGCTGTCCGCGGAGGCCGCTGAAACACCACTGCTTGCTGCGGTAGACGATCTGCTTGCCGTCGGGCGTCCAGCACATGACGATGTTGTTGGGGCCCATGCGCTCGCCTACCATGTCACGGCCAACAAGGCCCGACCAGGTGACGCGCCTGGGCTCTCCGCCCGCCACGGGAATGGTGTAGACTTCGGTGTTTCCGTCGTACTGGCCGGTGAAAGCCACGGTCTTTCCGTCGGGAGAGATGCGCGGAAACACTTCGTAACCTACGTGCGAGGTGAGTTTCACGGCCTCACCTCCGTCGATGCCGACACGGTAGAGGTCGCCGGCGTAGCTGAACACGATCTGGTCGCCGCCCACCGCGGGAAAGCGGAGCAGGCGGGCTTCCTGACGGTCAGCAGCGTAGCATAACAGCGGCGTGAGTGCCGCCAGCAGGATCAGGATTCTTTTCATGTCAAAGGATGTTTAAAGTTTGTTCTTTTATTTTCTCCAGTTCGTCCTTCATCTTGACCACCCACTTCTGGATTTCGGCGTGGTTGGCCTTGGAACCGAGAGTATTGATCTCGCGCCCCATCTCCTGGGCTATGAAACCCAGCTTGCGGCCCGGAGTCGGCTCCGATTCCACGGTCTGGCGGAAATAGCTGCAGTGCTGCCTGAGCCGGACCTTCTCCTCGTTGACGTCCAGTTTCTCGAGCCAGAAGATCATCTCCTGCTCCAGACGGTTGGCGTCGGGCTGCAGGGCCAGCTCACGCACCCGGGCCTCGATCCGCTCGCGGATGGCGGCCACGCGTTCGGCCTCATAGCGCTCGACCTCGGGAATATACGACTCGATCTTGTCGACCTGTGCCAGTACGTCGCGCTCCAGGCTCACGCCCTCCCTTATCCTGAATTCGTCGAGGCCCTCGGCCGCCATGCGGATGGTGGCAAAGAGTATCTCCCAGTCGGATTCGGAAAGGGTCTCGGAAGGGACATCGGTCACGTCGGGCAGGCGCATGATGGCGAGCAGCATCTCGGAGGGATGGCTGGCGGCCAGACAGGTGCCGTCGACGGCTTCCTGGAGCTGCTTCAGGTAGGCCTGTACCGCCTCGCGGCTGATCTTGCGTGAGGAGGGGCCGGCAGCCCGCTCTACGGTGATGAACAGGTCGATGTTGCCGCGTCCCAGCTTTTCGGACAGATACTTGCGCACCTCGGGCTCCTTTTCCCTGGGGATGAGTTGCGTCTTTAACGAGATGTCGGCGTTCTTTCCGTTTACGGAGCGGATTTCCACCAGATATTTGTCGGCTCCGATCAGGCACTGGGCCTTGCCGTAGCCGGTCATTGACTTGAGCATATTTTGAATGGTTTGAAAACCGAAAGATAGTGATTTTTTTGATATATTTGTGCCTTCAAACCACAATAGACCATGGAAGAAGAACGGAAGAACAATTTCCTCGAAGAGATCATCGAAGCCGACCTGGCAGCCGGCAAGTACGACAGCATCGTGACCCGCTTTCCTCCGGAGCCCAACGGCTACCTCCATCTGGGACACGCCAAGAGCCTGTGCATCAATTTCGGGCTTGCCATGAAGTACGGCGGACGCACGAACCTGCGCTACGATGACACCAACCCCACGAAGGAAGACGTCGAATATGTGGACGCCATCAAGGAAGACATCAAGTGGCTCGGCTTCCAGTGGGCCGAGGAGCGCTACGCTTCCGATTACTTCGACCAGCTCTACGAATGGGCGGAGCAGCTCATAGAGCGCGGCCTGGCCTATGTCGACGACCAGACCCTCGAGGAGATCCGCGTCAACCGCGGCACAGTGGAGACTCCCGGCGTCGACAGCCCCTGGCGCAACCGCAGCGTCGAGGAAAATCTCCGCATCTTCCGTGAGATGAAGGCCGGCAAGTACCCCGACGGCGCAAAGGTGCTCCGCGCGAAGATCGACATGGCGCATCCCAACATGATGTTCCGCGACCCCATCCTCTACCGCATCAAGCACGCGTCGCACCACCGCACCGGCGACAAGTGGTGCATCTACCCGATGTACGACTACACCCATGGGCAGTGCGATTCGATCGAGCACATCACCCACTCCATCTGCACCCTTGAGTTCGATATACACCGTCCGCTCTACGACTGGTTCATCGAGACGCTTGGCATCTACCCGTCGCACCAGTACGAGTTCGCACGTCTCAACCTGACCTACACCCTCATGAGCAAGCGCAAGCTGCTGGAACTGGTGGAGAAGGGCTACGTGTCGGGCTGGGACGACCCCCGCATGCCGACCCTCTGCGGTGTCCGCCGGCGCGGCTACACGCCCGAAGCGTTGAAGATGTTCTGCGACAGGATCGGAGTGAGCAAGCGCGACCAGCTGATGGACATCGGCCTGCTGGAATACTGTGTCCGCCAGGACCTCAACGAGAGAAGCAACCGCTACATGGTCGTCTCTGGCGATCCCATAAAGGTCACGCTCACCAACTGGGAGCCCGGCAAAGTGGAATGGTTCGAGGCTCCCCTGAATCCCGCCGCCCCCGACGGGCCGAAGCGCCGCGTCCCCTTCACGGGCGAACTGCTCATCGACCGGGCAGACTTCATGGAAGACGCTCCCAAGAAATATTTCAGGCTCAGGCCTGACGGCGAGGTGCGTCTGAAATACACCTACATCATCAAGTGCAATGAGGTGGTGAAGGACGCCGACGGCAAGGTGGTGGAGCTGCGCTGCACCTACGATCCGACGACTCATCCGCAGTCCGGCCAGTGGCGTTCGGTAAAGGGGACCATACACTGGGTGAGCACGGCTTTCGCCAGGGAGATCGAGTGTCGCAACTACGACAGGCTCTTCACCCTGGAAGACATGTCGCTGGTGCCTGAAGACAAGGACTACAAGGACTTCCTCAATCCGGAGAGCCTGGTGGTGAGCAAGGGCTGGGCAGAGCCGGCTCTGCTCGGCGATCCGGGCGAGATCGCGGTGCAGTTCGAGCGTGTGGGCTACTTCAGGAAAGACCCCGACTCCACGCCCGACCACCTCATAATGAACAAGACCACCAGCCTGAAAGATTCCTTCAAATTATAAGACTCTTGCTTGCGCTGGCGCTCTGGGTATTGCCTGTCGGACCGACGCTTCGCGCAAGCAACCGTCATCGTTTACACTGCTAACCAGCAAACGAGCAAGACAGAATGAAAAGGTTGACGAAAGAAGAGGCCTTGCGGCTGTATCGGGAGGCGCCGTTGGAGGAGTTGTGCCGGCGGGCGGAAGTCGAACGGTTCCGGCATGTGCCGGAACGGCGGGTGAGCTATCAGATCGACCGCAACGTCAACTATACGAACGTCTGTCTTTCCGCCTGCAAGTTCTGCAATTTCCATTGCCGTCCGGATGAGCCCGAAAAGGCATATACCCTTGATTTCGAAGAATATCTGCCGAAGATTGACGAACTTCGGGCGCTGGGAGGCGACCAGCTGCTGCTGCAGGGAGGCCTGCATCCTCGCTACGGGATCGAATGGTACGAAGATCTCTTCCGCCGCCTGAAGGAGTACGATCCGGACCTTCGGCTCAACGCCCTGGGGCCGCCCGAGGTGGCCCATATCGCCCGCCTTTCGAAGCTTTCATACCGCGAGGTGCTCGTGCGTTTGCGTGCGGCAGGACTCGATACCCTTCCGGGCGCCGGGGCGGAGATCCTGTGCGACAGGGTGAGGCGTTTCCTCTCCCCGGCGAAACCTACTGCCACCCAATGGCTTGAGGTTATGCGAGAGGCTCATGCCCTGGGGATGGGCACTACCGCGACCATGGTCTATGGGCATGTCGAGACCCTCGAAGAGCGGATCGACCATCTCCTTGCAATCCGGACGCTGCAGGATGAGCGCCCCGAAGGGACTGTCGGTTTCCGGGCTTTCATCTGCTGGCCCATGCAGCTCAAGGGGACCCAGCTTGAAAAGCTCGCTTCCGAAGGAAAGCTTCCCGAAGGGATCTCGCTTCCCGGAGAGCCCCGTCGATGGAGTCCGGACGAGGAATTCCTCAGGACTATCGCCATTGCCCGGCTCGTGCTCGACAACGTCGACCACATCCAGGCCTCGTGGCTCACCGTCGGCCTGGAGACCGGGGCCCGCGCCCTGCACGCCGGTGCCGACGACATGGGCTCGATCATGATAGAAGAAAACGTCGTTTCGGCGGCGGGGGCGCAACATCTGGAGAGAGATGCCGGGTCAGGAATCCTTCAGGAAACCATCGAAGGAGCCGGCTTCACCCCGTGGCTCAGGAACCAGGACTATAAACCTGCTTCCTGCGTGTAGCCGAGGTCGACCAGAAGGTCAGGACCCTGGGATGCTGCGACCGCAAGCCGGTCGCAGCGCTCGTTTTCCGGATGTCCGTTGTGGCCGCGTATCCAGTGGAACTGGACATGATGCTTCCGGTACACGGCCAGGAAGCGCTTCCACAGGTCGGGATTCGCCTTCTTGGCGAAATCCTTCTGCTCCCATGAGAACACCCATCCTTTTTCCACGGCGTCGACCACATAGGAGGAATCGCTCCACACCGTCACCTCGGCCTTGTCCCAGCGTATGGCTTCCAGACCGGTGATGACTGCAAGCAGCTCCATGCGGTTGTTCGTGGTGGTGGCGTAGCCTGCAGAGAATACTTTTTCATAGCTTCCGCAACGCAGGATGGCGGCATAGCCTCCCGGTCCCGGATTGCCGCTGCAGGCCCCGTCGGTGAATAGTTCTATGGCAGCCCTCTCCACTATTCAGGCTGGGAGTTCCGCTCCCTTCTGTTGTTTTCGAAAGGCTTTACTTCCAGCTGGTTGGCGTACATCTCAGCGATGCGGTGACGGTTGTTGCTGAAGTCGATCGCCGCGAAGATGGCCCTCTGCATGGGGCCGGGCATGGCCTTGTTCTTGCCTGCGATGTCGTAGCCGGTGCCGTGGTCGGGCGAGGTGCGGACGATGGGCAGGCCGGCTGTGAAGTTCACTCCGCTGTCGAATGCCAGCGCCTTGAAGGGAATCAGGCCCTGGTCGTGGTACATGGCCAGCACCGCGTCGAACTGTCCCTGCATGTGGATGCTGAAGAAGCCGTCGGGCGAATATGGACCGAATGCCAGGATGTTCTCCTGATTGGCTTTCTGGATTGCGGGGGAGATGATTTCGATCTCTTCCGTTCCCAGCGAACCTCCGTCGCCGGCGTGGGGGTTGAGCCCCAGTACCGCTATCTTGGGCTTGATGAAACCGAAATCGTTTTTCAGCGAATCGTTCATCAGGCGCAGCTTGCTGACAATGGTATCGACATTGATGGCGCTGCTCACCTTGGACAGGGGGAGGTGGTTGGTGACCACGCCCACGCGAAGGTTCTCGGAGCAGAGGAACATCAGGCCGTCTTCCTTTCCGAACTCATGGATGAGGTATTCGGTGTGGCCCGGGAACTGGAATCCCGCCTCGGCTACGCTGTGCTTGTTGAAGGGAGCGGTGACGATTGCGTCGATGGCTCCGCGCTTGGCGTCGGCGACGGCTGCGGTCAGGGCCATGATGGCGGCTTTCGCGCCGTCGGGAGTGGGCTGGCCTATCTCCATCGACAGGCTCTCAGGCACCGCGTTGATGATGTTGAGGCGCTTCGAACGGGCGTCTTCGGCTGAATTGATCACGTTGGTGGCCAGCTGTTCCACTTCGGGCACGAACTTGCGGTAGATGCCAAGGAATCGGGAGGAGCCGTAAAGCACCACGACGCAGCTGTCGAGGATGCGGGCGTCGGCCAGCGCCTTTATGATTACTTCGTAGCCGATGCCATTTGTATCACCCTGCGTGATGCCGACTACTATCTTGTCATTGTTCATTGGTGTGAGTACTATGGAAAACCCTGCAATTTACAAATATTTTTCTATATTTGTGTATGCCTCAAATATTGGACAGCGATATCAAGTATCTGCCGGGCGTCGGGCCAAGGCGGGCGGAGCTTCTGGGCGAGGAGCTCGGCATCCGCACGTTCCGGGACCTGCTCTATACCTTTCCATTCCGCTACATCGACCGCTCCCGCTTCTACGGCGTGCGGGAGATTGACTCCTCTTCTGCCTACGTGCAGCTGCGCGGGTACATCACCCGCATCGACAAGCTGGGAGCGGGCCGCAGGATGAGGCTGGTGGCCAGGTTCTCCGACAGCACGGGCAGCATAGACCTGGTATTTTTCAAAGGCCTGAAATGGATGGAAGACAAGCTGTCTGTCGGCAAGGAGTACATCGTGTTCGGCAAGCCCTCGGTGTTCGGGCAGAGCTGGAACATGGTCCATCCGGAGGTCGACCTTGCCACCGAGGAGAAGCTTTCGCAGACCGGGGTGATGATGGGTGTGTACTCGAGCACGGAGCGCCTGCGCGCCGCCGGCATCACCAACAAGTTCTTCGAGAAGCTCGAAGCTACGCTTCTCGATAAAGTGCTGCCGACCCTGTCCGAGACACTCCCTTCCCATATCCTGGCCCGGAAACGCCTCGCTCCTCTCGATTTCGCCCTTCGCAGCATCCACTTCCCCGGCTCGGTGCAGGACCTGACCCGTGCCCAGCGCAGGCTCAAGTTCGAGGAACTTTTCTACCTGCAGCTTTCACTGCTGCGCCAGAAGAGCATACGCATGAGAGCCGAGAGCGGAGTCGTATTCCGCCGCATAGGCGACTACTTCAACAAGACCTACGACTCCCTGCCGTTCCCGCTCACAGGGGCGCAGAAGCGCGTCCTGAAGGAGATCAGGGCCGACATGGGCAGCGGCAGGCAGATGAACCGCCTTCTGCAGGGCGACGTGGGCAGCGGAAAGACCCTCGTGGCCGTGCTCGCGGCCATGATGGCCCTCGACAACGGCTTCCAGGCCTGCGTGATGGCTCCGACCGAAGTGCTTGCCAACCAGCACTACAACAGCATGCAGAAGTTTCTGGCCCCTTCGGGCGCTACCGTGGCCCTGCTCACCGGCAACACCAGGGCGAAGGAGCGCGAGGCGATACACCGGGGGCTGCTCGACGGCTCGGTCCAGATCCTGGTCGGGACCCATGCCCTGATTGAGGACACGGTGCAGTTCAGGAACCTGGCCCTGGCCGTCATCGACGAGCAGCACCGCTTCGGCGTAGACCAGCGTGCGCGGCTCTGGTCGAAGTCGGACGTGGCGCCGCACGTCCTGGTGATGACCGCCACGCCCATCCCCCGCACCCTGGCGATGACCTTGTACGGCGATCTGGATGTCTCCGTCATCGACGAAATGCCCCCCGGCCGCAAACCGGTCACCACCCTCTGCGTGGGCGAGGGCAAGCGCCACGCCATGCACAACTTCATCCGCGATGAAATTGCCAAGGGGCGCCAGGCCTTCATCGTGTATCCGCTCATCTTTGAAAGCGAAAAGATGGACTACAAGAACCTGGAG
>CAJONI010000009.1 GCA_905235995.1 uncultured Bacteroidales bacterium | reverse complement strand
TCGGCCTGGTGGAGCGGCACGGTTCTTTTCGGGACAGCGCTCGCGCTGGCACGAAAAAGGTTCTGCCGCGCGACGGGAAAGCCCGCCAAAGCGGAGCCCGCAGAGGACGAAACGTCTAGTTGCCGGAGTATTTCCCGGCGAAGAGGACGGCCTTGGTGCTGGTTTCGGTGATCAGGTAGAGGAAGGGGTGGTCGGCGTGGAAGACGATGTTGGGCGAAGATGCGCTCGTGGTCCTTTTCATCCCTATGACCGTCACAGCCGCAGCCTCGGTCCCTTCCTCGTCGACAGTTATCGCCGTGTCCTGCTGGACGAAGTCCACCCAGCAAGGCTGGTCACACATAGCACTGAAATCAGCATAAGCAGAATCGAAAGCCAGCTTCATGCCCATCGACTCAAGAATGTCGTTGAGCTCGATGTGATACTTCATGTCGAAGCGGGGGAGCCATAGGTCGACAGTCGCCGAGGTCGTCAGCAAAGTGGGCTGCCCGGCAAGGAGAGCCGCAACCTCGCTGACCGTGTGACCCTTCTTAGGAAGGATCACCGTCATGGTGAAAGCCCCGTTGCCGTAGGGCAGGTTGACCGCCTGGAAAACGTCGGTCTCACCGTAGGAGGATTTCTTCTCCGCAAGCTTCATCATCTTAACGGCCACTTCCTTCCCGTCCTCACGGACAAAAGGCTCCTCGGCCGTGGCCTCCTTCGGGAACTGTTCCTGCCATTCGCTCTTGAAGTACAGCGCATTGATCAGGTAGGCAATGTCGCGCGGATCCACATTGTCGAGCACCTCGGGCACCATGCCCCTGGTCTTTTCACTGCACCAACCGTTGATGGTTTTCAGAGAAGCATCGACATCGCCGAAATCCAGAGCCCGGATCTCAGCGTCGTAGACACTCTTCACTGTGTCGAGATATGAAGACTTCAGAGTGACAAGTTTGTTGTAGAAGATCGCGTCGGCCAGCCCCAGCTCCGTCTTCTTGTCGAGCGTCGGAAGCCCGGAGAGCATCATCCGGCACCATTTGTTGACCTCATCAACCTCGTCAGCACCGTAGCCCAGCATCTTGCAGATCTCCCCCGCGGTCTCTCCCTCGGCACCGTTGATCAGCATACCCAGGGCAATCTGCAGGCTCAGAGGCGAAATGAACCATTCATCCTGAGCTTCACCGGCAGCATACTTGTCGACACGGGCGATAAAGTCGTAGGCGAAAGCGTTGCCGGAAGTTACGTATCCCATCTGCTTGGTGCTGAGTACCAGAGGGATGTACGGGTTCTCGCCGTCGTCGTCGATGACGGCGACAGGCTCATTGCACGCCAGCGGCATGAGCAGCAAGGCGATGAAGAATAACCATACTGTCTTTTTCATTACCGGTTGTTTTTGCGGGCCTGGGCCTCGAAGGCGCGGGCGATCCGCTGGGCCGTGCCCTCGTCGGCGGCGCGACGGACGGCCAGGACCAGCAGGATTATGGCCACTGCAGGAAAAATCGCCCCGATGGAGAGCGAATAGACGCTCGACATCCTGAGGCCGGAAGGCAGCCTGGTAGTAAAGAAATCGAAGAGTAGCCAGATCTGGAATCCGCCGAGCATGATTGCGTTGACTATGGCTATGAACACCTGGTGGAAGGGATTCTTCGCAGCCATCAGCGTCAGGTCGGAAAGGATGAACGAGGTGGCTATGAAGATGATGTAGATGAGCCGGTCGGTGAAGCGCACGGTGTATTCCTGCCCGGTCTCGGGATTGACCGCATGGCAGACGTCCATCCCGAGGAGCACTATGATCAGCAGCCCTGCGGCCGCGATCAGCCAGTTATGGGGTTTCTTCCACATGTTGCAAAGATAATAATTTCTTATATTTGTAGAAACAATACGTCCAAGGCTGATCCAGGCTATGACTACCCGACAGAAACTGATGAGCAACTGGCGCTGGTGGATATGCTCGCTGCTCTTTGTGGCCACCACTGTCAACTATCTTGACCGCCAGGTACTTTCGCTGACCTACGAGGAATTCATCAAACCCCAGTTCCACTGGACCGACGCCCACTATGGCGACGTCACCAGCTTCTTCTCCATCTTCTACGCCGTCTGCTGCCTGTTCGCAGGCAAGTTCGTGGACTGGATGGGAACGAAGAAGGGCTATCTGATAGCCGTAGGCGTGTGGTCCGCGGGCGCCTGCCTCCATGCCATCTGCGGCTGGGCTACCGCCGGCATCGTCGGCCTCGAGTCCATGGCTGCCATCCGGGCCCTGGAACACGGCTCGACGATAGCCCTAGCCGTTTCTACGACCTCGGCCTATCTCTTCCTGCTCTGCCGCGGCATCCTGGCCCTCGGCGAAAGCGGCAACTTCCCCGCCGCAGTCAAGGTGACAGCGGAGTATTTTCCGAAGAAGGACAGGGCCTTCGCCACATCGATCTTCAACGCCGGCGCTTCGGTAGGAGCGCTCGCGGCCCCGCTGCTCATCCCGCCCCTCGCCGTCCGCTACGGCTGGGAGATGGCCTTCATCATCATAGGCGGGCTGGGCTTCATCTGGATGTTCTTCTGGGCCTGCATGTACGACAAGCCCGGGAAGAGCAGACACGTGAACTCCGCGGAACTCGAATACATCCACCAGGACGACGCCGGAGAGGCAGCCGAAAAGGCCGCCGTGGCCGGGGCCGACGCCGATCAGAAGGCGATCCCCTTCCTTCAGTGCTTCACCTACAGGCAGACCTGGAGCTTCATCGCCGGCAAGTTCTTCACCGACGGCGTGTGGTGGTTCTTCCTCTTCTGGGCCCCTTCCTACTTCAGCAACCAGTTCCATGCCCCGGCCACCTCCGCCCTCGGCCAGGGCCTGATCTTCACGCTGTACGCCATAGTGACGGTGCTCTCGATATACGGAGGCTACCTCCCCAGGATCTTCGTCGACAGGAAGGGCATGGATCCCTATTCAGGACGCATGCTGGCCATGCTCATCTTCGCCTTCCTGCCCATAGCCTCGCTGTTCGCCCAGCCCCTGGGCGTCCATTTCGACAGCCCGTGGTGGCCGGCCGTCCTCATAGGCCTTGCCGCCGCCGGGCATCAGGCCTGGAGCGCCAACCTCTTCTCGACCGTCGGCGACATGTTCCCGAAAAGCACCATCGCCACGGTCACGGGCATAGGCGCCATGGCCGGCGGCGTCGGCTCGATGATAGTCCAGAAAGTGGCGGGCCAGCTGTTCACCCATGCCGAGCGGCTTGGGCCGGCCTTCACCTTCCTCGGATTCGAAGGCAAGCCCGCCGGCTACTTCATCATGTTCAGCTTCTGCGGAGTGGCCTACCTCGTCGCCTGGGTGATCATGAGAACCCTGGTCCCCAGATATGAACCAATAGGGCAGGGTCGGTAAACAAGCTGAGCGTCCGGAATCCGCAGCCGGCTACACCTTCAGCTTCTAAATACTGCGTTTTATTTTGTGGTGTAGCGGGGATTCGATATATTTGGACAATGATTTAGAAACTGTTCGAAATGATTTTGGGTTCCTTATTGAGCGATGCCGGGTCGCGTCTGACCGACAAGAACATAGAAGTCCTGCAGGACAGTGTCAAGGCCTTGAATTATGAGTTGTCGCTGCTGCGCTACAAGGACAGCGACGACCCTGATGTCAGGCTGGCATATGAATATCTGAAGGAGCATCCGTTCAGCGCTCCCCTGTTCCCTTACGAGAAGCTGCGCAGGATGTCTCCAGTGGAAATCCATTACGACAAGGGCCTGAAGATGAGCTATGTGATGCACGACGGGCATCCGCTGTATTTCCCCGTAGGCGAGAAACGGCAGCTCGTGGGCCTGGTCTACCGCTACTCCGTCGAAGATGACGACATCGTCGGCAAGGGTTACCGCCAACTCAGCCCCCATGCATGCCAGTCCGGACGCTTTCACATTGAGGAGGGCGACGTGCTGATCGACGCCGCCGGATGGACCATTCTAGGCCGTGTGGACGACTCTACGGACGAGCTGCTGTCCGAGGTCATGGACGACCTGCTGAACGACGGCCACGGGCTCTATTCCCTCCGCAGGGCCGTGGTCCGTGCTTCCAATAAAGCTATAGTCACGAAATAAGCCGGACCTGCCCCAGGATCCTTCCCAGGGCTTCTTCGACTATGCTGCGCGGGCAGCCGACGTTGATCCGGACGAAGCCTTCACCCCCCGTGCCGTAGGATATGCCGTTGTTGACCACGACGCCGGCCATGTCGTTGAAGAGCGACACCAGTTCCGGCTGCCGCAGGCCCAATTCCCGGCAATCGAGCCACACCACGAAGGAGGCTTCCGGCTTTACGGCACGTATGCCGGATGACCCGTCGAGTGTCTGCACCGTATATTCGATATTGCCTTCCAGATAGTGCTTGAGATCTTCGAGCCATACCGGCTCGTGGGTATAGGCGGCGATGGTGGACACAAGCGACGGGACGGGCGTTTCGTTCAGTTTGGCACTTCGCAGGGTTTTCATAAAACTCTCCCTCAGCTTGGCATTCGGGATCACGCACCATGCCGTGCCGGAGAAACCGGCCAGGTTGAATGCCTTGGAGGGACTGCCGAAGATCAGGCCTGTGCGCGCCGCTGAGGGGCTGACGCTGCAGAAAGGTATCTGTCGCCGGCCTTCCAGTGCGAGGTCGGCGTGGATCTCGTCGGAGAATACCAGGACACCGTGGCGCTCGCAGATGTCAGCCAGCCTTGCGAGCGTTTCGCGGTCCCAAACTATGCCTATGGGGTTGTGAGGGTTGCAGAGCACCAACACCTTGGTCCGTGAGTCGAACAGGCGCTCCAGGCCCTCGAAATCCATCTCATAGCGTCCGTTTCTCCACACCAGCGGATTGTCTGCTACCTCGCGCCCGAGACGCAGGGCGTAATTCTTGAATTGATCGTACACCGGGGGCTGGACGATAATCCTGTCGCCAGGCTGAGTGAAGGTCAGGTAGGCCTGGCAGATGGAGGCGATAACGCCCGGGCAGGGATTCACCCACTCCCATTTGACCTCATAGTCGTGCCGGGACCCCAGCCATTCCGCCACGGCTTCGTAATATTCGTCCGGGGTAAAAGTGTAGCCCAGCACGTCGCGGTCGAGCCTTTCCCTCAGCGCCCGGATCACTACGGGGTCGGTCCTGAAGTCCATGTCGGCGATCCACATGGCGAGTTTGCCGCCCTCGGCGCGGCTGTGTTTGACGCTCCATGTACCCGAACGGTCGATGATTTCATCGAAGTTCCAGGATATTCCTGTGGCGTTTCCGAACGAGCATCCGGAGGCCAGAGACACGACACCCGACGGCAGCAGTGAAGCGGCAGTGCCTGCGATGGCGCTTTTAAGGAAAGAACGGCGTTTCATAATATTATGACAATCTTTCCACAAAGATACCACGAAACCGCCTAATATCCAAGCGGGCGCGGGGTGGCCTGGTGGAGCGGCACGGTTCTTTTCGGGACAGCGCTCGCGCTGGCACGAAAAAGGTTCTGCCGCGTGACGGGAAAGCCCGCCTAAGCGGAGCCCGCCGGAGATGCCGGATCAAGTCCGGCATGACGCCGGAGGCGGCTAGCGGAACGTGTGTTCCAGGAAGTAGACGTAATAGGGGGTCCAGTTGTACCAGTCATGGCCGCCCCTGGTCTTCACGTAGGTGTAGGGGTAGCCTTTCCTGTCCATGTACTTCCGGAGATTGGCGATATGGGGATAGAAGATGTCGGACGAGCCTATCAGGATGTATACTTTCGCAGGAGGATCGACGGCGAACATGTTGGCCATCTTCGGCTTGATGTGCCGGTAGAACCAGTTGTCCGGCCCCGGCTTGGTGAGGATCTTCCACATGGGCGAGAACATCCCTATGTGGCCGAAGGTGCCCGGCTCGTTGGCCTCCAGGTAGAGACTCTGCAGGCCTCCGATCGAAAGGCCGCATACGGCCCTGTGGGCAGCGTCCGGGATCGTGCGGTAGGTGCTGTCGACAAACGACACCACATCGCGGATGAACGCACTCTCCACCGTGCCGTCGATCTCGTAGAGCGACTCGAAGGCATCCTTGCGACGCGAGTTCTCGTAGTCGAAACTGTCGTCGTACTGGTTGATGTTGGGCATCACGACTATAGCCGGAACCGCGAGCCCGCCCGTGAAGACACTGTCGGTCACCTGCAGCATGCGGCCCTTGCGGATCCAGGCCGTCTCGTAGCCGCGCGCCCCGTGAAGCAGGTAGACCACAGGATAGCGCTCGTCGCCCTCGTCGTAGCCCTGAGGGAGATAGACTATCATGCGGCGGTGCGTAGGGCCAGGGACAGAGCACTCATGGTAGTTGATCTCCACCCTGCCGGTCGGCACGTAGGGCGGGTCGGCAGGTTCTCCCGCATAGTAGAGCGGGCTGTTGCGAGGCCGGACGACCCCGCAGGAAGAGAGCACTGCCAGTGCCAGCAGCAGGATGAAAATGCCCCTTGTCTTCACGTTTTGCACAAATTGACCGCAAAGTTAGAAAAAAACGTTGTCACACCACGAGAATCTTTGCTAACTTTGAAAGACCAATCGAAAACGAAAAACCATGAAACAACTGATTCCTGCACTCCTGGCGCTTGCGGCCATCGCGCTCGCAGCCCTGCCATCCTGCAAATCCGACAAGACTGACAAGGAAATCTCCTGGAAGGACACGAGCCTCTCCCCGGAAGTCCGCGCCGCCGCCCTGGTGTCCGAACTTACGCTGGAAGAGAAGACGGCGCTGGTGCAATACAATTCCCCCGCCATACCCCGCCTCGGCATCCGTGCCTATAACTGGTGGAGCGAAGCCCTTCACGGAGTGGCACGCAACGGCAGCGCGACGGTGTTCCCGCAGCCCATAGGCCTGGCCGCGACCTTCGATCCCGAACTCATCGAGACCGTCTTCACGGCAGTCTCCGACGAAGGCAGAGTGAAGTACCGCATTGCCAAGGAAAGCGGAGAAGTGCTGCAGAATCAGGGACTTACGTTCTGGACCCCGAATATCAACATCTTCCGAGACCCCCGCTGGGGCCGCGGCATGGAAACCTACGGCGAAGACCCCTGGCTCATGGGCGAGATGGGTTCGGCTGTGGTGCGCGGCCTGCAGGGCGATCCTGACGCAAGGATACTCAAGGCCCATGCCTGCGCCAAGCACTACGCAGTGCACTCCGGCCTGGAGAGCAACCGGCACCGCTTCGACGCCCGGATAAGCGAACGCGACCTGCGCGAGACCTATCTCCCGGCATTCAAGACCCTGGTGACCAAGGCCGGGGTGAAGGAAGTGATGACGGCCTACAACAGCTTCCGCGGCTATCCCTGCGCCGCTTCTCCCTATCTTGTGAAGGATATACTCCGTGGCGAATGGGGCTACAAGGGTATCATAGTTTCCGACTGCTGGGCCATCAGCGACCTCCACATGAAGGGACACCATGAATTCGTGTCGACCGAAGCCGCCGCAGCTGCAGCGGCGGTGGCCAACGGAGTTGACGTGGAATGCGGCTCCACCTATGTCGCGATTCCCGAGGCGGTCCGGACCGGCCTGCTCGACGAGGCAGACCTCGACCGCAACCTGACCCGCGTCCTTGCCGAGCGCTTCCGCCTCGGCGAGATGGACGACGACGACCCCTGGGCCGGGCTCGACCCAGCCATCGTGGAGGGACCGGAACACCGCGCCCTTTCCCTGGAGGCCGCCCATGAATCGATGGTCCTGCTCAAGAACGACGGCGTCCTGCCCCTGAAGGCCGATGCGAAGATCGCCCTCATAGGCCCCAACGCCGACGACGCAGAGATGCAGTGGGGCAACTACAACCCGATCCCGAATACCACTGTCACGCTCCTCGACGCCATGCGCGGGAGGGTGCCCGGCCTGGTCTACGACCGTGCCTGCGGCGTGATCGACGCAAAATACCAGCCCGCCGGCGAGGACGAGGCCATGCGCAGGAGCTTCCTGCCCGCCCTCAACCTCAAGGCCGTAATGAAGAAGCTGGAAGGCGTTGACGTGGTGGTGTTCGCCGGAGGCATCTCCCCCCGTCTCGAAGGCGAGGAGATGTCGGTCTACGTGCCCGGCTTCTCCGGCGGCGACCGTACCAGCATAGAGCTCCCCGAAGTGCAGCGCACGCTGCTCAAGGCCCTGCACGATGCGGGCAAGCAGGTGGTGCTCGTGAACTTCTCCGGCAGCGCCCTGGGCCTGGTGCCCGAGAGCGAGAGCTGCAACGCCATTCTTCAGGCCTGGTATCCCGGCCAGGAAGGTGGAACCGCCATCGCCGACGTGCTCTTCGGCGACGTGAACCCTTCCGGCAAGCTCCCCGTGACCTTCTACCGGAATGCGGACCAGCTCCCCGAGGTCGAGGACTACGACATGGAGGGCCACACCTACCGCTATTTCCGCGGCGAGCCCCTATATCCCTTCGGCTACGGCCTGAGCTACACCGCTTTCAGCTACGGCGCTCCCAGGTTCAAGGGGAAGGCGATCGAGGTCGAGGTGACCAACACCGGCGGGCGTGACGGCGCCGAGGTGGTGCAGCTCTACGTCCGCCGTCCCGACGATG
>CAJONI010000008.1 GCA_905235995.1 uncultured Bacteroidales bacterium | reverse complement strand
TGTTAAAATCGGTACTTGCTTGTACTTGTTCTTCCAATTCTCTCAATGAACTTAACCGTTCTTTCCGAAACGGGCTGCAAAGGTAAATCCTTTTTTTGAAAGGGCAAAAAAAAATGTTATTTTTTTTTCGCTTAAAACCTCCACAGAACCATGTCTGACGACATTCCTTCCGAACGGGACTGCAAAGGTAGTAATAATTTCGAAAAAGCAAACTTTTTTTTTCGCTTTTTTCGCGCCTGAGCCCCCAATAGGCTAAAAGAGGGTCGGATAGTTGTCGTCCATCTGCTCCAGGATGTGCGAGATGATGATCTCGCGCATGAAGGCCGACTTGTTGCGGATGGAAAACTTGTGGCAATACTGCTCCAGAAGGGAGCGTTCGCGCTCGTTGAAAAGTAAGGTCTTGCGGCACTTACGGACAAGAAGGGCACTCTGCTCCCGCCGGTAGTCCGGCGAGAGAGTGTGCTTCTTCGATTTGCCCTTGCGCGCCATACCTATATAATACTTATTCTATGGGGTCGCCCTGGGGTGTGCACCAGGTGGCCTGGAGCAGCGAGCTGTCGGGGTCGCCCTCGATTTTCACCTTGCAGCCATACTTCCGGCACCACTTGCGCCGTATGCTCATGAAGCCGCGGGTCAGGTAGGCCTCGAAAATCGGGCTCACCTTGAGGAGGAAGGATTTCATCCCCCGCTCCTTTACATAATATGCCAGCTGACGTTCCACCGCTTCGTCGAAGAGGATGGTCGGGCCGACCTTGCCCGTTCCGTTGCAGGTCGGGCAGACTTCGGTGGTGTTGATTTCGGTGGCCGGACGGACCCGCTGCCTGGTGATCTGCATCAGTCCGAACTTGGTGAGCGGCAGGACGGTGTGCTTGGCGCGGTCGCTTTCCATCAGCTCCTGCATATACTTGAAGAGCTGCAGGCGGTGGTTCGGATCGTCCATGTCGATGAAGTCGATGATGACGATTCCGCCCATGTCGCGGAGGCGGAGCTGGCGGGCGATCTCTTCCGCGGCATTCTTGTTGACTTCGAATGCGTTGTTTTCCTGGTCCTTCTGCTTGGCCCGGATGCCGCTGTTGACATCCACCACGTGCAGGGCCTCAGTGTGCTCGATCACCAGATAGGCGCCCGACTTGATGGAGACTATCTTGCCGAAGGAGCCCTTGATCTGACGACGGACGTCAAAATGTTCGAAGATGGGCTCGTGGCCCTTGTAGAGCTTTACTATCTTTTCCTGCTCGGGAGAGATCATCGACACGTAGTCGTCGACCTCCTTGTATACCGCCTCGTCGTTGACGTAGATGTTGGTGAAGGAGTCGTTGAGCAGGTCGCGGAGGATGGTAGTCGCGCGGCTGTTCTCCGTGAAGAGCAGCTGCACGCCCTTGTTCCTGGCCATCTTGGGCCAGGAGTCCTCCCATTTGCGGATGAGGCTCTTGAGTTCGGCGTCAAGAACCGCCGCCCGCTTGCCTTCCGCCGCGGTGCGGATGATGACGCCGTAGTTGGGCGGCAGGATGCTGAACACCAGCCGCTCAAGACGTTTCTTCTCCTCCTTTGAGGATATTTTCTGAGAGATGCTGACCTTGTCTGCGAAGGGCAGCAGCACCAGGTTGCGGCCTGCGATCGAAATCTCGGCTGTCAGGCGCGAACCTTTGGTGGAGATCGGCTCCTTCACGATCTGGACGGCGATGGGCTGACCGGGCGAAAGGAAACGCTCGATCTTCCCTTCCTTCTCCAGGATGTCGTCTATCCGCGTGCTGCGGTAGAGCTCCGTGAAGTCGCTGTTGGGGTTGATGCTACGGACGAAATGGTCGAAAGCCTTGAAATTCAGGCCAAGATCGAGATAGTGGACGAAGGCGTCCTTTTCGTCGCCTATATCCACGAATGCGGCGTTGAGCGAAGGGAGGATCTTCTTGACCCGGCCCAGATAGACATCGCCAACGCTGTATCCCCGTCCCTCGGTCTTCTCATGGTTGAGCTCGATGAGCCTCTTGTTCTCCAGGAGAGCGATCGAGATTTCGGAACGTCCCGCATCGATGATCAGATCCTTGTCCATGCTTATTACACAAAAATAATCTGAAGCAGACGCTGTCTGCTTCAGATTGATCTTTAATCAGGACGGCCCAGACAACTATTTCTTCTTATGTCTGTTCTTGCGGAGACGCTTCTTACGCTTGTGCGTAGCCATCTTGTGTCTCTTATGCTTCTTTCCGTTAGGCATATGTGTAAATTATTTGGTTTCTTTGCTCACCTTGGCGATGAAAGTCTTGGCGGGCTTGAAAGCAGGGACATTGTGCTCCGGAATGACGATGGTCGTATTCTTGGAGATGTTCCTTGCAGTCTTCTTTGCACGCTTCTTCACAGTGAAACTGCCAAAACCACGGAGGTACACGTTCTCGCCCTTTGCGAGGGAATTCTTGACGCTTTCCATGAAGCCTTCAACAATGCTCTGCACCTTAATCCTTTCAACACCGGTGCTCTTAGCGATTTCGTTAACGATTTCAGCTTTAGTCATGATATGTTTCTTTAATATATGAAAATAAAAATATTAGTGTTAATATCGTTTTTCGGGATGCAAAAATAGGTCTATTTTTTTAATTATCAAAAAACTGTCTGAGGTTTTTGTTGAATTTTTTTTGGCATAACTCTTGACCATATTCCTTTCTCGGCAAATCAATGCCCGACAACTGACAAATTGACACGATTATGGACAATACCGATATACTGAAAGACATCTTTTCGGGATCCGGACCCGAGGTGAGCATCATTCCCGTGAATCTCGAAGGCCCTTCCCACGACCTTCAGGAGGTGGATCTGCCCCTCCTGCTCCCCATCCTGCCGCTCCGCAACGCCATTCTTTTCCCGAATACGGTCATCCCCGTCACCGTCGGACGCCCCAAGTCGATCCAACTGGTCAATGACGTATTCCAGTCCGGAAGGCTGCTCGGAGCAGTGACCCAGCAGGACGCCAAGGTGGAAGACCCCACTCCTGACGACATCTACCGCATAGGCACCCTGGGCCGCATAGTCAAGACCATAGAGATGCCCGACAACACCATCACGGCCATCATCCAGGGAGTCAAGCGTTTCGACATCAAGAAGATAGACATCACCGCCCCCTACATGATGGCGGAGGTCGCATATCGCCGCGACCATGTCCCGGCCCCCGGCGATGCGGACATGGACGCCCTCACGGGTTCGATCAAGGACGCCGCCATACAGGTGGTCAAGCTGACACCCCACATTCCCAAGGAGGCCGGCTACGCCATCAAGAATATCGAAGGATACGAATTCACGGTCAACTTCATCGCCTCCAGCGCCGAGATAGACCCGCCCACGGACAAGGTGCCCCTGCTGGAGATCGACTCCCTGCAGGAGCGCGGAATGAAGCTGCTGGAACTCCTCAACAAGCACATAGAGCTGCTGAAGATCAAGGACGACCTCCAGAAGAAGGTCAAGTCGGAAATCGACCAGCAGCAGAGGGAATACTACCTCAACAACCAGCTCAAGACCATTCAGGAAGAGCTCGGCATCAACTCTGAGGAGGAAGACCTGGCCGACCTGCGCAAGCGTGCCAAGGACAAGAAATGGCCTGAAAAAGTGGCTGAAACCTTCGAGAAGGAGCTGCGGAAACTGGAGCACATGAACCCGAATTCGGCCGACTACAACGTGCAGTATTCCTATGTCGACTTCCTGCTCGAACTGCCATGGGACCAGGTGTCGGAAGACAATCTCGACATGAAGAACGCCCAGCAGGTGCTCGACGAAGACCACTTCGGCCTGGAGAAGGTGAAGGAGCGCATCATCGAATACCTGGCAGTGCTCAAGCTCAAGGGAGACATGAAATCGCCCATACTCTGCCTCTACGGCCCTCCGGGCGTAGGCAAGACCTCGCTCGGCAAGTCCATAGCCCGGGCGCTGGGCCGCCAATATGGCAGGATCTCCCTCGGAGGCCTGCACGACGAGAGCGAAATCCGCGGACACCGCAAGACTTATATAGGTGCGATGCCCGGCCGGATAATCCAGACCATCAAGCGTGCCGGAACCTCGAATCCCGTGATCGTGCTCGACGAAGTAGACAAGGTGACGGAAGATTTCCACGGCGACCCCGCCTCCGCCCTGCTGGAGGTGCTCGATCCCGAGCAGAACACCACCTTCCACGACAACTACCTCGACATCGACTACGACCTGTCGAAGGTGCTCTTCATCACTACTGCCAACGACGTGAGCGGCATACATCCCGCCCTCAAGGACCGTATGGAGATGATTCCCGTGTCGGGCTACCTGGCGGAGGAGAAGGTGGCCATCGCCAAGGGATACCTGGTCCCCAAGCAGAGGGAGGCTCACGGCCTCGGCGAACAGTCGTTCAAGGTCACGGACGAAGGCATCGAGACGGTGATCGACCAGTACACCCGCGAGTCGGGCGTGCGCGGGCTCGACAAGCAGATCGCACGTCTTGCCCGTCTGACAGCCAAGAAGATAGCACTCGAAGAGCCTCTCCCCGAGACCCTCGGTCCAGACGAGGTGAAGGACTATCTCGGCCTGCCCACCAACTTCCACGACATCCAGGAAGGAAACGAGGCGCCCGGCGTCGTGACGGGCCTGGCCTGGACGCAGATGGGCGGCGAGATACTCTTCGTGGAGTGCAGTCCGAGCGAAGGCAAGGGACTCCTCTCCACCACCGGCAACCTCGGCGACGTGATGAAGGAATCAGTGACCATCGCGTACCAATATCTTAAGGCGCATCCACAGCTCGCCGGAATCTCTGCCAAGGAACTGGCGAAGAAAGACCTGCATATCCACGTACCAGAAGGCGCGATTCCCAAGGACGGACCTTCGGCCGGAATCACGATGGTCAGCTCCATGGCCTCGGCCCTGCGCGGACAGGCCGTACGCAGCAGGATCGCCATGACCGGCGAGATCACCCTGAGGGGCAAGGTGCTGCCGGTGGGCGGCATCAAGGAAAAGATACTCGCCGCAAAGCGAGCCGGGGTGAAGGACATAGTCCTGTCGAAAGAAAACGAGAAGGACGTACGCGACATCAAGCAACTCTACGTCGAAGGGCTGACCTTCCACTATGTCGGCACCATCGACGAGGTGATAGACTTCGTATTCGCTGCGGAAGCCTGAACCATGGACGTCAGGATAGAAGAAAGCTGGAAGCGGGTGCTGGCGCCCGAATTCGAGAAGCCCTATTTCCAGGATCTCGTCGCCCGCCTCCATCAGGAAAAGCGTGAAGGACGGACTATCTACCCGCCTGGCCCGCTGATCTTCAACGCGTTCAATCTCACCCCTTTCGACAGGGTCAGGGTCGTGATCATCGGCCAGGACCCCTACCACGGACCCGGGCAGGCGGAAGGCCTGTCCTTCTCCGTGCCGCACGGGGTGCCGGTCCCTCCATCCCTGGTCAACATTTACCACGAGATTGAGACGGACCTGAGCGTGACCCTGCACAAGGACGGCTCGCTGCGCGGATGGGCTGAGCAGGGAGTGTTCCTGCTCAACGCAGTGCTCACGGTACGCGCCGGAGAGCCCACCTCGCACAGCCGCATTGGTTGGACGGAGTTCACCGACGCGGTGATACGCACCCTGTCGGAGCGCAGGGAGGGCCTGGTGTTCCTGCTCTGGGGCAACTTCGCCCGTTCGAAACGGGAACTCATCGACACGTCGCGGCACACCGTGCTGGAAGCGGCACACCCCTCCCCTCTGGCCAGGGGCGCTTTCTTCGGATGCCGGCATTTCTCACAGGCCAACCGCATCCTCGAATCGGAGGGACTGCCGTCCATCGACTGGACCCGCTGACCTGCCGCAGAAAAGTGCCTCCGGGCACTTTTTTTATTTTAAGTGAATCCTTTTTCATACCTTTGTCTCAGATCAAGCATCTCAAGCATGAGGACAGCACTTTTTCCAGGGTCGTTCGACCCCTTCACACTGGGCCACATGGACATACTCCGCACGGCTCTCAAGTTGTTCGACAAGGTGATAGTGGCCGTAGGCTACAACAGCGCCAAGAGCGGCTTCTTTACGCCTGATGTACGCGTACAGATAATCAAGGACGCAGTGGCCGGCATGGAAAACGTGGAAGTCTGCTCATACCAGGGACTTACGGTTGACTTCTGCAAGGAGAAGGGCGCAGGATGCATCATCCGCGGCCTGAGGACCACCACCGATTTCGAGATGGAAAGCGTCATCTCGCAGGCCAACCGCAAGATGGCTCCCGAGATCCTGAGCGTCTTCATCCCGGCGGGACACGAATATTCCTTCATCTCCTCCACCGTGGTACGCGACGTGCTGAGCAACGGCGGCAGCGCCCGCTGCTTCCTGCCGAAAAACGTCGACATAGACCACTATCTCCAAGCACGCGAAGCCGGCTCATGAAACGTCTGCTCCTGACCGGCCTCCTGCTGCTCGGATTGCTCCCGGCGCATGCCCAGGACACTCTTGAAGTCTATCCCGGCGTCATGGCATGGCTCCAGACCCTTATGGAGGAGCCTGTCCCCGCCATCAACGCAAAAGTTGACCAGTTCATCAATCAGGTCGGGCGCCAGTCGCCTGACAAACAGTCGAAAGTGGCCGGCATAGCCTTCGATTTCTTTACCTCTTCGCCAGTAATGGGGCACGAGGCCGTTGCCATCCACATAGCGGACACATGGTTCCTCAACCACAGGCTGGAGATGGCCCCTGAGCTGTATCCCATAGTCCATACCTACGTCGAATTCAACCGCAGCTCGCTCATCGGAGCGCCGGCTCCGGAGCTTGGAATGGAGGACATCCACGGAGGCTGGACCTCGGTCCTGGACATCACCACCCCCTACAAGGTCCTGTTCTTCTACGACACCGAGTGCAGCACCTGCCGCCGGGAAGCCCCCCTGCTGGCCGACCTGCTCCGCAGCTACGAGGGCGAACCCCTCACCTTCATCGCCATCTACACCCAGCAGGACCATGAGGCTTGGGAAGCGTATGTCGCGGAAACATTCTCCGGCATCGACAACCCGGCAGTAACGCTTATCCATCTCTGGGACCCCGAGGCCCGCACGGGCTATCACAAGAAATACGCAGTGCTCTCGACTCCGCAGCTCTTCCTGGTCGACGGCTGCAACTCAATAGCCGGACGCAGCCTCGACGCAGCGGCCCTTGCACGGCTCCTGGAGCTCGGAAACATCGAATCCCTGCAATACAGACAGCTGTTCGACAGGGTGTTCAATTCGTTCAAGCCCCTGACCATCGACCATGTGGAAGGCGTCATCGACGCACTCGCCGAGAAGACCCTCGAAGACGAGGCTCTCTTCAAGGCATCTCTCCTCCATCTGTTCAACTACCTGCGCTCAGGCGAGGATTTCGCAAGGCAGCAGGGGGCGCTCTATCTCGCCGAGAAATACATAGCCGCCGAGCCCGGGATATGGCCTGAATCGTTCCTTGAGCGGACCATCCACGCCCTGTCCCAGGCACGCCTCAATCCCGTAGGCGAGCGCGCCACGCAGCTGAAACTTCAGGACAAGAAAGGCCGTCAGGTGGACATGCTTTCCGGACGGCACTACTACACCGTGATCTTCTTCCACCTTCTTGACTGCAAGCAGTGCCAGAAGGAGTTAGCCGCACTCAATGGCCTGCGCAGCCAGCTCTGGAGCATTGACGCAGAGGTAGTGCTGGTATACGTAGGCGAGCAGCAGGAGGCCTGGCGCAAATTCGTAAGGAAGCAGTGGCCCAGCCGATGGAAATACTACAATGACTTCCAGGGAACCAGCGGGATGCGCAAGCTCTACGACCTCGAATACGTGCCGCATCTCTACCTGCTCGACGAGAACGGAGTGATCATCGCCAAGGACATACAGGTCAGCGAACTGGCCGCCCTGATACCTCTTCTATGATCAGCGGCGAATACCTCAGCCTCTACAACGCGCTTCTGCCGACAATACCGAAGCAGCGCATGTTCCACGATGCCCTGAGCACCCTGGCCTACGGCACGGACGCCTCGTTCTACCGTCTCATCCCCAGGCTCGTCATCAGGGCGCGCGACGAACGCGAGATCTCGGCAATCCTGCACGAAGCTTCCGTGCGCAACATCCCGGTGACTTTCCGTGCGGCGGGCACCTCGCTTTCCGGGCAGGCGCTCAGTGATTCGGTGCTGGTGATAGTGTCGCATGGCTGGCAACACTGGCAAGTGCTGGAAGAGGGCCTGAAGATACGCCTCCAGCCGGGCATACGAGGCGGACGGGCGAACACCTTCCTCTCGCGCTACGGACGGAAGATAGGCCCCGACCCAGCCTCCATCGATTCCGCGATGATAGGCGGCATAGTGGCCAACAACGCCAGCGGCATGTGCTGCGGGACTTCGGAGAACAGCTACAAGACCCTGGCCGACATACGTATCATCCTGCCCGACGGCACCGTGCTCGATACCTCAGATGCTGAATCCTGCGCCGGCTTCCGGCAGACGCACGCGGCTTTTCTCGACGGCATCGCGGCCCTGGCTGCGGAGATCAGGGCCGACAAGGACCTCTCGGAACGCATACGCCGCAAATACAGGATCAAAAACACTACGGGATACTCCCTCAACGCCTTCGTCGATTTCAAGGACCCGATCGACATAGTGAAGCATCTTGTGGTCGGCTCGGAAGGCACCCTGGCCTTCATCAGCGACGTGACCTACAACACGGTGGTCGACCATCCCCACAAGGCCCTGGCCATGATCACCTACCCCACCATAGCGCTGGCCTGCGAGGCGGTGCAGATACTCAAGGAGCAGGCGCTGGTCTCGGCCGTGGAACTCATCGACCGCACCGGGGTACGCAGCGTCGACACTAGGCCCGGCATCCCGGAGTTCCTGAAGACCATAGGTCCGGAAAGCTGTGTGCTGCTGGTTGAGACGCGCGCCGCCTCGGCGGAGGAGCTCGCTTCGCGGGTGGCGGACATCACGAAAGGGATTGAGGGCGTCGCCACGGAACTTCCCTGGGCCTTCACCACCGACTCGAAGGAGCAGGCCTCGCTCTGGAAGCTGCGCAAGGAGATGCTGCCCACCGTCGCAGGCCTGCGCCGCAGCGGCACTACTTCCATCATCGAGGACATATGCTTCCCCGTGGAGAAGCTTGCAGAGGCCACGGTGCGCCTGCGCGAGGTCTTCGCTGCCGACGGCTACGCCGACGCGGTGATCTTCGGACACGCGCTGGCGGGCAACCTGCATTTCATGTTCAACCAGGACTTCTCGACGGCCGAGGCGGTGGAAAAATACAGGAAGTTCATGGACGACGTGGTCCGGCTCGTGGTCGACCGTTACGACGGCTCGCTGAAGGCCGAGCACGGCACGGGGCGAAACATGGCGCCTTTCGTGGAATACGAGTGGGGCAAGCAGGCCTACGGGTTGATGCAGAGGGTGAAGGAGCTCTTCGATCCGCAGGGAATCCTGAACCCTGGAGTAATACTGAACACCGATCCGCTGGCGCATATCAAGAACCTGAAGCCCTGCCCTTCCACCAGGCAGCTGGTCAACAAATGCATGGAGTGTGGCTTCTGCGAGGGCTACTGCGTGGCCGAGGGACTGACGCTCTCGCCCAGGCAGCGCGTGGCGGCATTCCGTGAGATAGAGCGGCTGCGGGCCTCTGGCGAAGAGCCGCACAGGGCCGCGGAGATGCAGAAGCTGTATCGCTATGCCGGCGACCAGACCTGCGCCACCGACTCGCTCTGCAACCTGCACTGCCCTGTGGGAGCCGATACCGGAAAGCTCATCAAGGAACTGCGGCACGAGAGCCATTCGGCCCGTGCCGAGAAGAGGGCGGTGTGGCTGGCCGGCCACATGGCCGGAGTCACGGCCCTGCTGCGAGGCTTCCTCAAGTGTATCAATGCTTTGCGACTGATCTTCGGCAAGAGGGTCTTCGGTGCCATGGCCCGCGGCCTGCGCTGGCTGACCTGCGGCGCCCTGCCGCTCTGGAACGAATTTATGCCGACGGGGGCCTCTAAGATGCCGGATCAAGTCCGGCATGACGAGACCGTCACCCCGGACCTGATCCGGAGGGCCAGAGTCGTCTATTTCCCTTCCTGCATCACCCGCAGCATGGGCACAACCCCCGCCTACGGCAAGGAGCAGGAAGTCACCCGCGTCACGGTCGCCTTGCTGGAAGCCGCCGGCTATCAGATCGTCTATCCCGAAAACATGAACAGCCTCTGCTGCGGCATGCTCTTCTCGAGCAAGGGCTACGTGGAGGCCGGGAAGAAGGCTTCCGACGCCCTGCAGGCAGCACTGGCAGCCGCGTCGGAAAACGGCAAGTACCCGATTCTCTGCGACATGAGCCCCTGCCTCTACACCATGAAGGCCAATTTCGGAGACGTCCTGCCGCTCTACGAGCCGGCAGAGTTCATCGACAAGTTCTTGCTGGACCGCCTTACTCTGAAGCCCGTCGACGGGAAGGTCGCGCTCTATGCGGTCTGTTCGGCCAAAAAAATGGGTGTGGATCCGTACCTGAAGCAGGTGGCTGAGCGCTGCGCCCGCCAGGTTGTCGTCGTCGACTCCAACTGCGACGGTTTCGCAGGCGACCGGGGATTCCTCTTCCCTGAGCTCAACGCGCACGGCCTGCGCGATCTCAAGCGCCAGACCGAAGGCTGCTCCGAAGGCTACGCCACCAGCCGCACCTGCGAGATCGGCCTCTCTTACCACAGCGGCCTCGTCTTCAAGTCGATCGTCCACCTCGTCGCCAAGGCGGCCGGAGTGGTGGATATATCTTGATTCTCAGATTCTCTGCGCCCCGACCCGGCATCTCGCCCTCTGCGGGCTCCGCTCAGGCGGGCTTTCCCGTCGCGCGGCAGAACCTTTTTCGTGCCAGCGCGAGCGCTGTCCCGAAAAGAACCGTGCCGCTCCACCAGGCCGA
>CAJONI010000007.1 GCA_905235995.1 uncultured Bacteroidales bacterium | reverse complement strand
GATGTTCTTCTTCGGCAACAAGGACCGCATGGGTTCCAACCCCTGGTGGTATGCCAAGTACAGCACCAACCAGGACGTCCGTAACCGCTTCCTGATGAACGCCTCAATGTCCTATGACTTCACCGACTGGCTGAGCCTCGAACTCCGTGCAGGTACCGACATGTACTTCACCGAGACCGAGAACAAGTACTACGCCGGCAACAAGATCGCCGGCAGCGTGACCGGTTCCTACGGCATGGGCGAGAGCCGCTTCCACGAGAACAACTTCTCGTTCCTGCTGAAGGCTCAGAAAGACAATATCTTCGGAGAATTCGGCGCATCGGCCACCATCGGCGGCAATCTGATGGACCGCGAGAACCGCGGCATGTCGGCCAGCCAGAGCCAGCTGCTCATCCCCAACCTCTTCGACCTTAACAACGCCAAGAGCGACAAGCCGAGCGTGAGCGAGAGCTACAGCCACCGCAAGATGAACTCCCTCTACGGATCCGCCCAGATCAACTACGGCGGCTGGATCTTCCTGGACGCCACCTTCCGTAACGACTGGACCTCCACCCTGTCTCCCGCCAACCGTTCTTACCTCTATCCTTCCGTATCCCTCTCCTGGGTCATCACGGACATGATCAACAAATACGGCACCCTGCCTTCATGGCTCTCCTTCGCCAAGATCCGCGGTTCCTATGCAGAGGTTGGTAACGACATGAGCCCTTACCAGCTGTACAACGTGTACACCATGGGTACCGACGCCCGTTCGAAGCCCATCATCAACTCGCAGAGCACCCTCTACAACGCTGATGTGAAGAACGAGCTCATCAAGTCGTGGGAAGCCGGTATCGACCTGCGCTTCTTCGACAGCAGGGTCGGCCTGGACGTGTCCTGGTACAAGACCAACGCCACCAACCAGCTCATCAACCTGCCCATCAGCGCTATCGGCTACTCCAGCAAGAAGATCAACGCCGGTAACATCGAGAACACCGGTTGGGAAGTCGTGTTCACTGCAGAGCCCGTACGCAACAGCAACTTCGTCTGGCGCTCCAATATCAACTTCTCCACCAACAAGAACAGGATCATCGAACTGGCAGACGGTGTCGAGGAATACAGCCTGGGCGGTTATGACAAACTGCGCATCGTGGCCCACGTCGGCGGCGAGTACGGTGACATCTACGGCACCAAGTACGCCCGCGTCGAGGACGTGAACAGCCCGCACTACGGCAAGCTCATCCTCAATTCCGACGGTCTCCCCACCTCCGACGGTTCCAGCGTCTATCTCGGCAACCAGAACCCTGTGGCCAACCTCGGCTGGGTCAACAACTTCACTTGGAAAGACCTTACCTTCGGCTTCCAGGTCGACGCCCGCATCGGAGGCAAGATGTTCTCCGGTACGGTGATGGCAATGGAATACGCCGGTACCGCCGGCTGGACCCTTGACGGTCGCGAATCCATGGTCGTCGACGGTGTCCAGAAGGATGGTGACAGCTATGTGGTCAACACCACCCCCACCACCGCTGAAAAGTACTGGAAGCAGATTTCCGGTGCCGCCGGTTCCAACCTGGGTATCACCGAGGAGAACCTCTACGACGCCACCAACGTCCGTCTGCGTAACGTCTCGATCGCCTATTCCATCCCCAGGCGAGTCCTGAACCGCCAGAACATGTTCCAGTCGATCAAGATTGGCTTCTCCTGCACCAACGTATGGATGATCTACAGCAAGATGCACGGACTTGATCCGGAATCCATTTTCGCCACCTCCACCAACGCCATCGGCTTTGAGTATGGTGCAGCTCCTACCTCACGTGCCTATGTCTTCAATGTTTCCTTCGGATTCTAAAACTTTGCACAGCCATGAAAATCTATAAAATTATTGCATTAGCCGCCTGCGTACTTGCGCTGGCCGCATCCTGCAGCGACTTTGAGGAAATCAACAAGAACCCCAAAGCAGCCAATGCGTCGGACCTGATGCCATACTGGGCCTTGAACAAGGCCATCATGTCTGACCAGCAGAACCCGAATGACGCCGAGCGTGTCTTCGTCCTTTACTGGGCCGATATCGCCCGCCAGGACGGTGAGAACAGCGGTCGTTCAGTGGGTGCCTCCAACGACGAATGGGCCGGTTGCCTCTACAACCTAACCCGCAACTGCGTCAATGCCGCAAACCTTGCCATCAAGATTGCCGACGAGGCGATCGACGCCGGTACACTTGGTGACCATGAGGCCGGCCTCTTTGCCAACGTCAAGCAGTTCTCCCGTATCTGGAGAGTGTACCTGATGACCGAGTTCGTGGACTCCTTCGGCTCCTTCACCTATGACTTCGAGGCCAACACCCCCGAATACAGGAGCGTACAGGAATGCTACCAGTACATGCTGGCCGAACTGAACGAAGCCGTTCCCGCCATCGACGTGGCCTACTCCGGTGAATCTTCCACCGAGAAGGACGCCGACGCCGCCTACCAGCTCGACGCCACCAAGTGGAAGAACTTCGGTATTTCCATGTGGATGCGTGTCGCAATGCGCCTGTCGGAGGTTGACGCCTCCACCGCCAAGAGGGAATTCGAGAAAGCCGTAGCCGCAGGTTCCGGCATCCGCACCGCCGACGGCATCTTCCGCATTGCCGAAGGAACCGGCTGGAACGACCTGGCCGGCGTGATGAGCCGTACCTGGGACTGGCAGGAAGCCTCCCACACCTTTGCGAACCTCACCACCAACCTGGGTGGCGCCAAGGCAGTGGATGTCCTGAGCGACCAGGGCAAGCGTTTCTATGCAGGCGCTCCCCTCGCCCCCGCGACCGTCGCTTCGAAGTATGGTCCGTACATCAAGGACGCCCATGAGTATCTTGGCGTACACATGGTAAACAAGGACGGTGAGAACCAGTATGAGGTCTTCACCGACAGCCCGACCTGGGGTTACTTCTTCGACGGCATTCCGTCCAAGCTGGATCCCCGCGTCCTTGCATACTTCACCCTGCCCTGCGACTACAGCAACCGCATCGAGACAGGTTACGCCACCTTCCCCAACTCCACCGCACCGCTGACCTCTCCCATCGACGTGGCCAACCAGGCCAACATGGTGGACGTCTCCTATGCATGGAATGGTCTGATCGCCGGTTACGGCCGTGACGACAAGTTCTCCCGCAACGGTCTGTACGACAACTCCAGCGCCGGCGGCGTGCACTATGGCAAGACCTATCCCGCCCTCACTGAGCGTTACCGCAACGGTCACGAGTACCGTGTGTTCTTCGGTCCCTGGGAGACCTACTTCCTCCTCGCCGAAGCCGCAGTACGCGGATGGAGCGCCGGCATCGGCGCCGAGGCTGCATACAACGCCGGTATCAAGGCCAGCTTCGAGTATCTGAACATCGAGTCCAACTACGATGCCTACATCAACTCCGAGGACTACAACCGCGTGGGTACTTCCGTGAAGTTCAGCCACACCGCCGAACCCGCCAACTACACGATCAACTACAAGGATCCTGTTTCCGGTGACATCAAGACCATGCAGTACAAGTATCCGGACGCCTCCAAGATCATGTACAAGGGTGGCAAGCTGAACGACCAGCTCACCAAGATCATCACCCAGAAGTTCATCGCCAACACGCCCTGGCTGCCGTTGGAGAACTGGAGCGACCATCGCCGTCTGGGTCTGCCGTTCTGGGAGCTTCCTGTGAGTTCCACCGACTTCCCCTACCTGATGGAAGGTGCCAAGAACGCCTACCTGACCGGCCAGAAGTCCGGCTGCTATGCTCAGCGCATGAACTACCCGAACTCCTTCAAGAACGCCAGCCCGGAGCAGTATCAGAACGCCATCTCCCTCATGGGAATGACGAACGAGAACACCATCACTCCTCTCTGGTGGGCTATCAAGTAATCCTTGATGCCTGACAAAAAAAACGGGCGGTCCATTCGGGCCGCCCGTTTCATTTTGAAGTAAACGACTAGTTGATCGTCTTCGCCCAGAAGAGGGAGTGGTACGGGGAGTCGTTGTTGGTCATGGCTGCCGCTGCCGCATAGTTCTCGGCATTGTTGGAAGCCTCGGTGTTCGGATACTTCACGCGCTGCGTGACCGTCTTGTAGCCGTTGTTGTCGGCACCGTCAGCCGGATAGTAGAGGCTGGGATAGCCGGTGCGGCGGATGTCGGTCCAAGCCTGGGTGGCCTGCAGGATGCCGAAGTGGACCCACTTCTGCGTCATGATGGCTTCCAGTTTGTTGGAGTAGGCACCCCAGACTTCGGTGGCATAGGTCTCGATCGAAGCGTCGCTGGGATATTCAGTGGCCTTGAAGTCATTGGCCTGGACGGAGCTCGAGGTCTGCGTCTGCTGGCTGTTCATGTTGGACTTGTAGTAGGCCTTGATCGACATCTCGACACCCTTCTTGAAAGCGGTCTCAGCGTTGCCGCTGGCGTAGCCCTGCTGGTAAGCTTCGGCGAGGAGGAACCAGGCCTCAGCAGCCGACATGACGGGGCTTTCCATGAAGTTGTTGTAGGTGAAGGTCTTGCCGTTCAGACGGGCATAGTAGCGGGTCTCCTCGGTGTTGTGGGCCGAACCGGCACGCTCGTTCTGCTGTTCGTCGGTCTCGTAGGTGGAGTAGCCGTGATAGAGGCCGTCCTCACCGGGAACGTAGATGACCTTCAGACGGGGATCGTCGACACCGGTGATCTGCATGGCATCGATGATAGCCTGCGAAGCGGTGTTGTTGATGTCCTTGTAACCGTCACGGAAGTTCTCGTAGTACTTGAAACCGTCGTTGTCAGACTTGGCCATGATGCTGTTGTCGAGGTCAGTGACCAGCTTGCGGCTGGCGGCCGTCGAGGCATACTGCTTGCCGGTGGAAGTGAGGGTGCCGTTGGCAGACACATGCACGGCAAGGCGGAGCATCAGGGTGTTGCAGTAGCGCTGCCACATGTCGAGGTCGCCCAGGCAGAGGAAGTCCTGCTTGGCGAGCTTGCTCTTCGTGTTGGCGGAGATGCTGCCGCTGAGGCTGCCGATCTCGGTGTAGAGGGCGTCCAGACGCTGGAGCATCGTGGTGTAGAGATCCTTGTCGTCGTCGTAGGCGGCATAGGAAGATGCCAGGTCGAAGTTGATGCCGAGGTAGCAGGCCTCGCTGTAGGGCACGGGACCCCAGATGTCCACGAGCTGGGAGAGGTGGTCGATCACGAACACTTCGGCCAGGTCGACAAAGATCTTGTTGTCGAGGTCATTGTCCTGTGAGTAAACGTTCTCGAGCACGCGGAAGTTACGCAGGATGTCGTAGAAGTTGTTCCAACGGTCGTTGGCGTAACCGTCGTTGATGTAGTAGACGGTGCCGCTGTTGTTCTTGAAACCGATGGTCTGGGCGAGCTTGCCGAAGTAGTTGTCCCAGGTGTACATTCTCCAGTAGGAGTTGAACGTATTCTGGTTACCGGCATAGAGGGTGCCCGTCAGGAGCTTGTCGCATGTAGCCGTACTCGTCTTGGACGGGTCGGGATAAAGTTCACCGAACTGTGCGTTCGAGCAGGAATACAGGGAGGCGACAAGTGCGATGGCCGCGATAAAAGCGATATATATCTTTTTCATTGTCTTGTCCTTGATTAGAAGTTAGCACGGATGGAGAAACCGTAGGTCCTGGTCGTGGAGGTGGAACCGCCGATGCAGACCTGGTTGGTCCAGGCGGTACCGTCGGTGGCTTCTGCGTCGAAGATCGGGAGGTTCTTGTAGATGAAGAACGGGTTGCGGGCGAAAGCCGAGATGCTCAGGTTGTTGCACTTGAACTTGCGGGTGAACGACTCGGGGAGCCTGTAGCTGAGGGTGATCTCACGGCACTTCAGGTAGTCGTTGCGGAAGATGGAGCCGCTGTAGAAGCGGGATCCGCCGGTGCCCCAGCCATACTGTTTCTCGAGAGCCATTTCCTGGCTGACGATCTTGGTGTTGGCCTTGCCGTCGGCAGTGACGCCGTCGAGGATTACACCGTCGTGACGGACAGCCTCGCCGTTGGGGCCGATGGAGCCGCTGTAGGCCACTGCGTTGCCGCTGCCATCGAGGTAGTAGGAAAGTCCGCCGAGGGCTTCGTTACGGTTGGGCAGGGACTCGACGATTGCGCCGGTGTGCATATAATACTGGTAAGGCATGTTGAACACGTCGCCACCAACCTGATAGCTGAAGTTGGCGTCGAGGGTCACACGCTTGTAGCCCACGGTGATTGCGAAACCACCGACGAGGCTTGCCATGGCGTTACCCACCTTGACGGGGGAATCGCTGCGGGCGTAGTAACCGTCGGAAGCGACGATCTTGTTGCCCTTGCTGTCGTACTTGTAGTCGAACGCGTAGATGTCACCCATCTTCTGACCCTCATAGGAGTAGAGGTAGGCGGCGCCGTTGTCCCAGCGGGCGTGTTCGAGGACGGTGATACCGTCGGCCAGCTTGACCACCTTGTTGGTGTTCCATGCCATGTTGCCGGAGAGGTCCAGCCTCCAGTCGCGGGTCTCGACGATCGTGCCGTAGGCGGCGAGCTCGACACCCTGGTTCGTCAGTTCACCGACGTTCATAAGGATGGAGGAACCACCGGCGGAACGGGCGACGGTCGTGTTCAGGATCTGGTCCACGATGCGCTTGCGGTAGTAGGTTACCTCGACGCCCAGGCGGTTGTTGAAGAACTTGTTGTCCAGACCGAACTCCCACTCGTAGGTGGTCTCGGGACGGATGCCCTCGTTGCCGAGGCCGGCGCCGAGCTGGTTGTAGACGAAGCCGGAAGCGGAGCTCTGGCTGTAGGCGACAGCAGCGCGGTAGGTTTCAGGGGCGAGACCCACGACACCGTAGGACACGCGGAACTTACCGTAGTCGTACCAGGACGGACGGTTGAACAGCTCCGAGTAAATCAGGGAGGCGTTCACCGAAGGATACCAGTAGGAGTTCTTGCCGGGAGCGAGGGTCGAGGTCTTCTCGTTGCGGATCGTACCTTCCACGAAGAGGAGGTTGCCGTAGGAGAAACTGGCGGTGGCGAAGAGAGCCTGCTTGAGGAGCTCGACCTTAGACATGCCCGAGTTGGCCTTGTTGGCGCTTGCGTTCAGGTGGAACCAGTTCTCCACGGTGAGGCCGCCGTTGGTGCCGACGCTGGCGTTCAGGGTCTTCTCCTTACGGGCGGAGTAACCGATGTTCACGTCGAGGCCGAACTTGCCGAATTCCTTCTGGAAGTTCAGCATGGCGTCGCCGTAGATGGTCTGGTAGCGGTTCTTGTTGAGTCCGTAGTATCCGCCGTAGCCGGAATACACGGAAGCAGTCTCCTGATGTTCCTTCAGCTCGATGTCCTGGGAAGTGTAGTCGGTTGCGATGCTACCCTTGAGGGTCAGGCCGGGGATGATGGTCCAGGTCGGGGTGACGCTGGCGATCAGGCGCTGGTTGTTCTCGTACTGCTCACGGCCGAGGATGTTCCAGTAGTACTCGCTGATCAGGGCAGGAACGCCGGGGGTGTATTCCCAACCTTCGGCGGGATTCTCGTGAGTGTTGCTGGTGTATTCGCGGTTGCGGTAGCCGGCTGCGGTCACGGTGTGCTCGCGATAGTAGGCCAGGTCTTCGAAGGAACCGACCATACCGGTGAAGTTGGTGACCAGACGGGAGATACGGTAGGGACGGTTCTTCACGTTCTGGTTCATGTAGTTGACCGAGTAGCCGAGGCTAAGGTTCTTGGCGATGTTCTGTACGCCGGACACCTGGAAGTTGTGCTTGCCGAAGTGGGAGTTGTACTGGTTCGGCAGGTTGTCCATGAAGGTGTAGGAGAAACGGGTGTTGCCGTTCTCGTTGCCGATGGTCACAGCCACGTTGTACTGCTGGGTGAAGCCGGTACGGAAGATGTCCTTGTACGGATTGCTGGTCATGGCGTTGTAGGCCATGTAGCCGGACGGCGTGTAGATCTTGCGGCCGTCGTATTCCGGACCATAGTAGTAGTAACCGCCGCCGTCACGGGCCATGCCTGCGAACGAAACGGTCGAGTTGCCGTTACGGTCTTTCTGGGTAGTGGTGAAGCCGAAGTTGGGGGAAGTGGGATCCATGTCCACATCGTAGTAGCTCCAGTACTGGTAGGCGTCGCCGGGGCCGAAGATGGTCTGCATCCTGGGCATGTAAGCGACCTCGTCCCAATAGAGGCTGGCGCCGAAGTCGACCTTCACGCCGGAGTTCTTCTTACCTTTCTTCATGGTGATCAGCACGACACCGTTAGCACCTTCGGAACCGTACAGGGAGGTTGCGGAAGCGCCCTTGAGGATGGAGAGGTTCTCGATATCCTCGACGTTGATGTCGGCCAGACCGTTGGTCTGCATGCGCTGGATGCTCCAGTAGTCGCCGTTGTTGGCCTCACCGTTGCGGATGGGGACGCCGTCGACGATGATCAGCGGCTGGTTGGAGCCGGTGATGGAGGAAAGACCACGGACGTTGATGGAGATAGCACCCGTTGCGCCACCAGGGGCGGTGGTCACGCGGACACCGGCAGCCTTACCGTAGAGGGCGGAACCCAGCGAAGGGGCCGCGGTCGCGTTCAGGCTTTCGGAGGAAACGGAGCTGATTGCGTAACCGACCTTCTTCTCATCCTTGCGGATACCGAGAGCGGTCACAACCGTTCCTTCCAACATTTCTGCATCCTCGTCGAGGACTACGTTGACAGGCTTGCCATCCCAGGTGACCACCTTGGAGGTATAGCCAATGCAGGAGAACTCGATCTTGTCGCCCACGCGTACACCATTGAGGGTGAAGGAACCGTCCATTTCGGCGGACGTTCCGTTGTGGGTTCCCTGCACGAACACGGCCGCTCCGATGATTCCTTCACCGGCAGCGTCCTTCACGGTTCCGGTAACGGTCGTCTGCGCCCATGCAGTGGTGACTGCGAGGAGCAGAACTGCCGCCATCGAAACTCTGATAAACAGATTTTTCATGTGTTTTGTGTTGGTTAAAAAGTTAAAAAGGTTGATAATGTGGTGTTCATAATAATTGTTCGTTATGCAATAATACTACGAATTTAAATATTATCCCGAACAAACACAAAAATTTGTGAACAAAATACCTATTTCTATTCAAAAAGGCAAGCATCCAGTTCCTTTTGGATGAATTCACCGTCAAGGTGCTGTCCGATGAACACGAGCTTCTGCATGCGGTCGCCGTAGGTGTCGTCCCAGTCGCGGAGCAGGTCAGGATTGCTGCGGAGACGGTCGATAAGCTCCTCTTCAGGCATGGTGGCGAACCAGAGGCCCACGTTCTTGAGCACGAACTGGCGTCCGGCCTGCTCGAAGAGGTAGCAGTTGTCGAATTCCTCGCTGAAATAGCAGATACCCTTGGCCCTGATGACGTTTCGTGGCCACTTCTTTGCCACGAAATTGTCGAAGGCGTTCAGGTCGAAAGGACGGCGGGCATGGTAGACGAAGGTGCCGATGCCGTATTCCTCGGCCTCCCCTTCCCCTTCGTGATGATGGTGATGATGGTGGTCATGGTCGTCATCGTCATCGTCGTCGTCATGATGCTCGATCTCATGGATCCATGTCGCCGATGAGGCCACGTCGTCGAACTGGAACGTCCCCGTGTCCAGGATCTCGTCGAGGTCGAACTCGGCGTAGTCGCACTCGATGATCTTCGCCTTCGGCTGGAGGGTGCGGACTATGGCCCTGAGTTTTCCGAGCTCTTCCTTCGATATCTCCGACACCTTGTTGAGCACTATGATGTTGCAGAATTCTATCTGCTGGATCACCAGGCTCTCGAGGTCATCCTCGTCGAGGTTGGGACGCTTCAGCGCCTCGCCCGAGGCGAACTCGTCGCGCATGCGCAGCGCGTCGACCACCGTCACTATGCAGTCGAGCACCGGCACCCCGTCCTTTACGTATTCATACCCCAGGCCCGGCATCGAGCAGATGGTCTGGGCTATGGGTTCGGGCTCGCAGATGCCGCTGGCCTCGATCACTATGTAGTCGAAACTGCCGCGGGAGGTGATCTCGCCCAGCTGCTCGATCAGGTCGTTCTTGAGCGTGCAGCAGATGCAGCCGTTCTGCAGGGCCACCAGGCTTTCGTCCTTCTTGCCCACGACTCCGCCCTTCTGGATCAGGTCGGCGTCTATGTTGACCTCGCCCAGGTCGTTGACTATCACCGCGAAACGTATGCCCTTGCGGTTGTTGAGAATGCGGTTTACCAGGGTGGTCTTTCCGCTGCCGAGATAGCCGGTCAGCAGCAATACAGGGATTTCCTTGAAATCTTCCATTCAGTGTTTATGCTTTATAATGTTTTTTTCAAAATGCTGATAGTCCTTCACGGAGCGCCATGCCCCGCCCCATTGGAATCCGTGGGCGCGGAACAACTTGCAGCACAGGTCGTCGGACGTGATCTTGTGGGGAAAATCCCGGCTTCGGTCGACGTAGGGCGCAGCCGAGGCAGGTTCCACCCGCGAACCACGTACGTAAGGATTCTGCAGGGGGTTGACGTCGACCGCAAGCCCCTTTGCGTGGGCAGAAAGCGAGCGGCCGGACGTCCTTGCGCGGTAGTTGAAGCAGGACGTGTTGTTGGCTTCCATTGAGCGAGTGTCGTCGCCGTCGAAATCGTCGATGAGCCGGATCGAGGCTATGGGGTATCTTGCCTCGTACAGGGCCCTGAAAATAGCCAGCAAGTCGTCGGCTATAGCCTTGTTGCAGACCATTTCGCCGCATTGCTCACGCCCTTCGTAATCTATGTAGGAAAGCTTGAGATAACGCAGCTCAGAAAATTGTATATGAGAATTTTCCGCAGGAAATGAAACCCCAACCATCCGCTCCCGTACGGAGGCCGGTACAGGCCCCGATTCAAACACGGGGCCGCCTGCCGCGGAAGGCAGGACGGACAGTGCCAGAGCCAGCAGGACTGCAGCGATTCGGCTCATTCCGGAAACTCAGAAGCCCTTGCGAAGGACGGGCTGGGCGTAGATGTCGATAAGTATCTCGCGGATGGCGCGATGGTCGCCCAGATGCTTGGGAAGGGAATCGATCTCTTCCTTGAGATATCGCTCGAAGCGCTCCGTCTCATGACGGTCGGAGGGCTGGCGTCCGGTCAGCATCTCTGCGGCGGCGATGTTGGACGGCCAGATGCGCCAGGCCTTCAGGATGCGGTCGTCCACCAGCGAGGCCAGGGCCCTGAACCGGGCGTTCTTCTCGAGGGAGGCGCAGTAGTCCAGCTCCTCCCTGGTGAGAGGCTGGCAGAAAGCGACGTGCACCCTGCCCTTCTGCTGGATGATGCCCTGGATCACACTCTCAAGGTCTTCTCCGGGACGCTTGCTGTAGGTACCCATCATCTTCCTTATGTAGGTCTCATAAGCCTTCTTGATCCCGCAGCTTTCGATTTCATAGGAAATCGCCGTGGGCATGATGTTGAGTTCGCCGAAATTTTCGGCGAAGTCGGGACTGCCGCTCATGAAAAGCATCTTGAGCAGGCCCTGCTCGGTAAGGTCGCAACCGTCCTTCGTACGTCCGTTGCGGTGGGAGATCCATACCGAAGAGGGATTCTCTTCGTCGGTGACGCGCATCCGGATGTAGGATGAAAGCTCCTTCGAAACGGCCAGGAGTTCGCGGTTTGACTGCCCCCTGATAACCTTGATCATGCGGTTGGAGCGCATGAGGTCTTCCATGAACTGATTGTATATCAGATTGTCGCCGACCGCGATTTCCGTGAATGGAAGCCCGTTGTCTTTCAGGATATACTGGATGAAGGCCGAGTCGAGCACGATGTCGCGGTGCGAGGAAAGCATGGTGTAGCACTTGCCTTCCTCGAACCAGTCGAGCCCCTCCCAGGTGAGCCCCTTGGTGGTCCTGCCCACTATGCTGCGTATCGCAGGAAGCATCACACGCGTCTGGAAATCATCGACGCCACGGACCGTATTGAGGGTGTTGCGAAGTATGTCGGGATCCCTTCCCGGGAAGATGAAAGCGGAGATGGGCTCCATCAACCGGTTGGTGGAAGCGCGCTTCAACGCTTCCACGCTCTCTGAATCGTTAAAGGGACGAATATCTTCGTACATATCAACTATTGCTTGATATAGGAAAGTGTAACCATCGGTAATACAACCGAAAGAAACGTAGGCAGCGCGCTCAGCACGATTATCATGCCGAAGCCCTTCAGGGCGAGAAGCTGCTGCACGGCGAGCACGGCATAGACCGTGATCACAAGTGCGCCCAGAGCGTACCAGAAGCGCCACCTGGTGAGGCCTGCGAGCAGCAGTGCCAGCACGGCCACGCAAAGCGGAGCTGCGACGGTAAAGGCGGGTGCGTCAATGTAAAAGCCCGCCACGCCCAGGAGCGAGAGTACCAGCAGGCCGCCGAAGAGCAGCGCGCGGGCGTATTTCGCCGCTCCGCTGCCGGCCGCGCTGCGGCGGATGGCATACGACGATACCCTGTCGGACGAACGCTTCTTGCGGTGCAGATATATCCACAGGAGCACCACGAAAAGGACGGAGGCGGTCCCGCACCATATGGCCACGGGATAGACGGGGGTCCACGGTACCAACGACAGGGCGTAAACGCCAAGGGTCCATATCAGCACCATGCCGGCTTCGGCGAAGACCTGCGAGGCCTTGACGCGCCCGCTCCGCACGGTTCCGATGATAATGAGGCAGAGCAGCAGGAATGCGGCCGCACCGACTATCATCCATGTCTCCCGTGAAATGGGAAGGCTATGGTTCAGGAAACTGTTTATGTCGAAGATAGGTTTCATGATTGTTTGTCTAAGCCTACAAATATAACAATTTTTTCTGCAAAAGCGACGAATCGCCGTAGCTTAGGAAGCGAAAACCGTTTCCGAGGGCGAAATCGTAGACCTCGTGCCAGGCGTCGCCTATGAAAGCGCTGATCAGCAGCAGCAGGGTGCTCTTGGGCTGGTGGAAATTGGTCACCAGATAGTCTATGGCCCTGAAGCGGAAGCCGGGAACTATGATTATGCGGGTCCTGGTCGAAAGCGTGTCGAGCCCCTCCCTCTCCAAATGGTCCAGCAAGGCGTCCAGGGCGGAGCTGAAGCTGATGTCGTAACCCTCGTCGCGATAGGGCTCCCACTGCTCTACAGTGCCGGGAGCGCCCTTTTCGATGCAGTGCACCCCAAGATAGTACAACGACTCGAGGCAGCGCGTGGAAGTGGTCCCCACGGCCGTGAGGGGCCTGTCGGCACGCGCGCGCAGTTGCCTGAGGAAGTCGCGCGTGACGGAGAAAGGCTCGCTGTGCATCGTATGGTCGGCTATGGTCTCGCCCTTGACTGGCAGGAAGGTACCCGCGCCTACGTGCAGGCAGAGCTGCAGCCGTGCCACTCCCCTCGCGTCGATGGCGTCCAGTTCCCTCTGTGTGAAATGCAGCCCTGCGGTTGGTGCGGCCACAGAGCCTTCCTGCTTCGCATACCAGGTCTGGTAGCGTTCCAGGTCTATGGATTCGGTATCGCGCTTGAGATATGGAGGGATGGGGATGCGTCCGGCATGCATCAGGGCCTCGGAGAAACTGCAGCCGCCCGACCAGGCGAAGCGCACCAGGCAGGTGGCCCCGGGGCCGGACTCTTCAAGGCTTGCGGTCATGGCCAGGGACGACAGAACGGCGGCATCGGGGCTGTCAGGGGCGAAATAGAGGCTGAGGGCGCCGGATTTCCAGCGTTTCCTGCCGCCTACCAGGGCTTTCCAGAGGCAGCTTTCCCTGCTGGCGAAGTTCATGGGGTAGTCGGCGGGCTCCACGGGCTCGAGGCAGAAGACCTCTATCAGGGCTCCGGTATCTTTCCTGAACAGCAGACGGGCCGGAACCACCTTGGTCTCATTGAAGACCATGGTCGAATTTTCCGGTATGTAGTCGGCAAGGTCGCGGAATTTGCGATTCTCAGGACGTCTTCCGGTCGCGTCGGTATATACAAGAAGCTTCGAATCATCTCGTTGGGGTAGAGGATAACGGGCGATACGCTCTTCGGGAAGCGGATAATCGTACGCATCCATGCGGATATCCTGGATCATCGTCATTTTCGTTTGGATTGCAAAAATACAAATTTGTAAACCCAATTACAAGTTTAACTTTGTAAAGGCACAAGGTTACAAATGGATTCATAATTGTAAACTTTACATATGTGACATAGCGGGCGTCGCTCCCCCCGTCCCTTCTTTGGTAATAATTGTAAACATGGTTAACCTTGTCGCCTATGTAAATAAATAGCTATTCATTATACCTCTAATTCCCAGTTATTTATATGATATAATCAAAGTATTGCTTTGGTAAAGAAACGGAATAATCCGCCCGAAAGGGCTGTTTTATATAATATACACAAGATATATCACTATTTCTCAGTATTTTATACGATTTATCGAAAGTATTGCTAATGCAAATTAGTATCTCCATGTCATCCATCTCACTGTATGGCCCGCGTGGTTACATTTGTAAATGTAACCAATTGTAAAATCCTCTCCTTCTCCGCTTGTTTTTTCCATTTTTATTATTTACATTTGTGACATGAACGAGACTACAGAAATGAACGAGCGCCTCAGGCAGTTTCTTGCCATGGAAGGCATCTCCCCCGCCCGCTTCGCGGAAGAACTCGGCATCCAGCGATCCGGAATGTCGCACCTGCTGTCGGGCCGCAACAACCCCAGCTTCGAATTCATCCAAAGGATGATGACCGCCTACCCCGACGTCAACTACGAATGGCTGATCCTGGGCAAGGGCCGACCGTACAAAAGCGACAAAAATCCCGCTCCCAAGCCTGAAAATCCGGATCTTTTCACCATTACCCCGGAAGAAGATACAGAGCCGGAAGACCTCCCACTCCCTGAACCTCAGGAAGTTGAGCCCGAAAAACCCGCGGAATACCGCGCTGAGAATCGCGTATTCCGCGACGCTCCCGCACCGTCGCCGGCATTTTCGCAGAGAAAAATCTCCCGTATCATCGTCTTTTTCAACGACGGTACCTACGAAGAGAAATAAATAGTAACTTTGCTGTCAGATGACTGTCAGCAAAACCATACCGCAGCTCCACCTGCTCAAGTTCGCCCGCTTCCTGCATCCGCTGCTCCGGCTCCTGTACAGGCGCGAGTATCCCTCACTGCAGCGGGAATGCATGGGCTTGCATTTCTCCAGTCCGATAGGCATAGCCGCCGGAGTCGACAAGCGCGGCGAATATACCGACGTGATAGCCTGCTACTCCCCCTCTTTCGTAGAGATCGGACCGCTGCGCGACGTACGCTACACCATCCGAAACCTTAAGGAACGCAGCGAGGACATAGTGGTGCTGGCCAATGTCAGCAATACTCCCGAACTGGAGCGCTCATTCTCCCTGCTCTACGACTTTGTCGACGGCTTCGTACTGAACGTCTCCAAAGGCAGCACAGTATCCAGGGCCATCGACCATCTGCTGGACCTGCGCCGCTGCAACGACGAATACAAGCCCATACTCTTCAAGATCTTCCCTGACCTTTCGGGCGAGGAACTCGATGAAGTGGCTGACTTCGCCCTTAGAAGCGGCATCGACGGAATAATGATAGCGGCCGAGTTCCTGGATTTCGTACGATCCGCGACCCTGGGCCTCCTCCCGGTCATAGCCATCGCGGAGATAGCTGCGCCGGAAAGAGCCGCACAGATGCTCGAGGCCGGCGCCGACCTGATAGCCGTGACCAACTCTCCGATACACTACGGCCCGGCCCTTATCCCCAAAATCCTCAAATATCTGGACAAACAATGAAGACTGCTTCTGTCTGCACCATCGGCGACGAGATACTCATCGGCCAGATAGTAGACACCAATTCCTCCCATATCGCCCGCGAACTCAACCGCCTGGGCATACAGGTTCAATATATGAGTTCCATAGGCGACAGCCGGGAAAAGATAATCTCCGAACTCGGACGCTGCCTCGACCAGACCGACATAGTCCTGGTGACAGGCGGCCTCGGCCCCACCAAGGACGACATTACCAAGGATGCCCTGCGTGAACTCAGCGGCTCCTCCGCCTACAGGGAATCCGCGGAACAGCTGGCCATCATCCGCCGCATACTCGGAGAGAGGGGAATACCCATGATCGAGAGCAACAAGGCCCAGGCCCTGGTTCCCGACTCCTGCACGGTGCTTCCCAATAATCTCGGCACTGCCCCGGGCATGGCCTTCTACGGCCTTGGCAGCAGCGGGAAGTCGGTGCTCTACTCCCTGCCCGGCGTACCGTTCGAAGCCCTGGGGCTGCTCCCCGCGGTCATGGACGATATCCGCAGACATTTCTCACTGGAGACCATAACCCACCATACCGTACTCACCTTCGGCATCCCTGAGTCCACCCTCGCTGAACGCATCTCGGCCTGGGAGGACGCCCTCCCTTCAAACGTGCACCTGGCCTACCTGCCCAACCCCACCCTCGGCGTCCGCCTGCGCCTGACGCAGTTCGGAGGCCAGGCCGACTTCGAACCGCTGCTCGCCCCACTGAGGGAACTGCTCGGCGAGGCCATCTACGGCGAAGGCGACGACACCCTGCAGTCGGTCATAGGACGGAAACTCCGTGCCGCAGGCAAGACCCTCTCGCTCGCGGAATCCTGCACCGGCGGACACCTTTCCGAACTCATCACCTCCGTGGCAGGCTGCAGCGACTACTACAAGGGGTCGGTGACCTCCTACGCCAATGAGGTGAAAATGAAGATCCTCGGCGTGAAGGCCGAAACCCTTGCTCAGCATGGCGCAGTGAGCGAGCAGTGCGTCCGTGAGATGGCCGCCGGAGTGCTCCGCGCCCTTGACACCGACTACTCCGTCGCCACCTCCGGCATAGCCGGGCCTGGCGGCGGCACCCCTCAGAAGCCTGTCGGAACAGCCTGGCTGGCAGCAGCGAAGCGGCTCGACGACGGCTCCGTGACAGTGGCCACCCAATGCATTCATTCCGCATCTTCGAGGGCCGTCAACATCGAACGTTTCGCAGCAAATGCCCTGGACCTGCTGCGCAGGAACCTATGACCCATTCCAAACATGAAAAGAATCCTGACCCTCCTGCCCCTCGCACTCATGATTGCCTGCAGCACCTCTCCTGAAACCGAAGCTCTCGACACCCTGTGCAAGGAACTCTTCCCCGCCGGAGAACCCGGAGCGGCGGTACTCGTGATGAAAGGCGACGACATCCTCTTCGACAAGGGTTACGGGCTGGCGGACCTTGAGACCCGCGCACCCATAGACGGCAATACCTTTTTTAATATAGCATCCGTGTCGAAGCAGTTCACCGCCGTGGCGGTACTCCAGCTCGCGGAAGCGGGAAAACTCTCGCTGGACGACGCGGTGGCGATGTATTTTCCTTTCAGGCATGCGCTTTGGAAGGAAGTCCGGATCAAGCACCTCCTCTCCCACTCCTCCGGAGTTCCCGACGGGCGCGGCTATCTCACCAGAGAAGAGAAGATCAAGGCAGACGACGCCCTTTCCATGGAGTATCTCGCGGAACTTGACCATCTGCATTTCCTGCCCGGAACTGCCTACGAATACATCAATCCGACCTACACCCTCTGCGGAAAGCTGGTCGAGATCGTCAGCGGACAGCCTTTTGAAGAATACATGGCCGAGCATGTCTTCCGTCCCTCGGGAATGGAAAGGACGCTCTATTTCAACCCTGACCGACAGGACCTCATCCCCAACATGGCACACTCCTACCTCAAGGACGAAGACTGGAAGGAATACGACTACGGGGAGGAGACCTTCTTCGCCACCCGTCCAGACGGAGGAATCTACACTTCCATACACGAGTTCGTGAATTGGGAAAAGGCCCTGAGGGAGGACAGGGTGCTCAGCGAGGCGTCCCGCACCGACGCCCATACTCCGCACATCCCGGTCAGCGGAAGTCCCTGGAGCACCTACCAGAACCATCCCAACACCTGGTACGGCTACGGATGGTTCATCGAACCGGCCAGCGACTCCACCAGGGAGGTCATCTACCATACCGGAGACAACGGCTGCTTCAAGGCCTTCGCCGCCAGGTATCCTGCCGACGACGCCCTGGTCCTCGTCTTCGCCAACCGCGACGACTGGGACCGCTACGCCCTGATGCAGCAAATAGAAAAAATCTTCGGTTTTTAACCGAAGATTTCCTATTTTTGCAGTCTCAAACCTGGAAGCATAGCTCAGCTGGTTTAGAGCACCTCCCTTACAAGGAGGGGGTCACTGGTTCGAATCCAGTTGTTTCCACAAAAAAACCGCCGCGAGATCTTCGCGGCGGTTTTCATTTTATTTCACGTAGACCAGTTCGTCTATGATGTTGGTCGCTCCACCGAACTTCTCGACCATCCAGAGCACGTAGCGTATGTCGACGCAGATGCAGCGCTGGAGTTCGGGCTCGAACATCACGTCGGAGCTCATGCTCTCCCAGTTGCCGTCGAAGGCCAGGCCGATG
>CAJONI010000006.1 GCA_905235995.1 uncultured Bacteroidales bacterium | reverse complement strand
TTCGCCACGAAGACTGGCTGCGACTCGCTCGCGATCTCCATTGGCACCTCGCACGGCGCGTACAAGTTCACGCCTGCACAGTGCACGCGCGATCCCAAGACCGGCAAGCTCATCCCGCCGCCCCTCGCCTTCGATGTTCTGCACGAGATCGAGAAGAAGCTCCCCGGCTTCCCCATCGTCCTCCATGGCTCATCTTCTGTCCCCCAGGAATATGTGGACATCATCAACTCGCACGGCGGCAAGCTCCCCGATGCAGTCGGCATCCCCGAGGAGCAGCTCCGCGAAGCCTCCAAGAGCGCAGTCTGCAAGATCAACATCGACTCCGACAGCCGTCTTGCCATGACCGCCGCCATCCGCAAGGTATTCGTAGAGAAGCCCGGCGAGTTCGATCCCCGCAAGTACTGCGGTCCCGCCCGCGACGAGATGAAGAAGCTCTACATGCACAAGATAATCAACGTGCTCGGTTCCGACCACAAGGCCGAATAATAAAGCACGAAAAACCTGGTGCCGCTCAGCGGCACTTCCTCTTGAGCCATCTGGCCACTTCCGGTGCCAGGTGGCTCTTCAGCATTCTGTAGACGGTCCTGTTGTAGGCACGGAGCCAGTCGAGCTCACGGTCGGTGAGGAGTTTCTTCTTCACGATCGACAGGTCGATATGGCAGCAGGTCAGGGTCTCGAAGCTGTAGAAACGCCCGAATTCGGATTTGTCGGCCTCGTGGCAGAGCACCACGTTCTCGTGCCTCACGCCGTGCTTCCCTTCCCTGTAGAGGCCGGGTTCGTTGGATATGACCATGCCGGGAAGCAGAGGCTGGGGATTGAAGTTCTGGCGTATATCCTGCGGGCCTTCATGATCCCCGAGCCAGAAACCGATGCCATGGCCGGTGCCGTGCCCGAAGTTGCGCGATGCCTTCCAGAGGGGCATGCGGGCCAGTGCGTCAATCTGGCAACCGGCGGTCCCTTCGGGGAATACTGCCAGCGACAGGTCTACCATTCCCTTTAGCACCAGCGTATAATCTTCCTTCTCCTGCCTGGAGCAGCGGCCCATGGGCACTGTGCGGGTGGTGTCGGTTGTTCCGTAGGGGAAATGCGCGCCTGCGTCGCAGAGATACAGGCCTTTGGGCTTTATTACAGCGGAGCCTTCACGGGGAGTGCTGTAGTGAGGGAGGGCGGCGTTGGGGCCGTATGCCGAGATAGTGGCGAAGCACTGGCCGCGGTAGTTCACGTTGCGTGAGCGTATCGCCTCCAGCTGCGCCGCGGCTTCCCATTCGGTAACTGCCGCGCCGCTCCTGACCGAGGTCTCGAGCCAGTGGAGGAAGGTTTCCATCGCGACGCCGTCCTCGATGTAGGCGCGCCTGAAGCCTTCCAGTTCCTTCTTGTTCTTGACGGCCTTGCGCAGGGGAACGGGAGACTTCAAGAGCTGGAAGTGCCGCCCCTGGAAGCGTTCCTTCAGCTGCCGGTACATGTGCCAGTTGAGCGTAGAAGGATCGGCCATGAGCCTGCCGCATTCTTCCTTGAGGCTGTCAAACAACTCTTCCAGAGCGGTATATGGGGCATTTTCCACGCCCGTGAGCGCCGGGACGTCTTCCTCATGCCTCACGAACCAAACGGCTCGTTTCGGCGTCACCAGCAGGTATGATATTACGAAGGGATTGTAGTCGATGTCGTTGCCGCGTACGTTGAGCAGCCAGGCTATCTCGTCGAGCGCGGAGATGAATATCGACTCGCAGCCGGCTTCCTTTACGGCAGCGCGCAGCCATGCGAGCCTTTCGCTCCGGCTCTCCCCCATCGTCTTCTCGTCTGGCTGTATCACAGTCGAATCGGGTATGCCCGGGCGTTCAGACCAGAACCGGCTGAGCATGTCGGGCAGGTCCTCTATTTCATAGCCCTCCGGGCCATAGGCGGCTTCCAGGGCTTCCTTCAGCTCCTTGATGGCACCGACGCTCTGGCAGAGCCCGTCCACGGCTATGCGCACGGGCTTCTTGTCGAATCGGCCTGCGAGCCACTCCGGGATGGTGACCTGCGCAGGGACGCGCATCGGATGCAGTTCCACCCCCGTGCCGAACAGCTGGACTTCGGCCTGGATAAAGAAGCGGGAGTCGGTCCACAGTCCGGCGTGGTCCTGAGTCACGACAACGTCGCCGGCTTCGCCGGTAAAGCCGCTGAGCCATTCCACCTGCTTCCAGCGGGGGGCCACATATTCACTGCAATGGGGGTCGGTTCCCGACACTATAACCGCGTCGTAACCGAGGCTGCGCACATGGTCGATGCGCTGCGCATGGATGCTTTCATTTTCTGCCATAGTATCGCAAAATTAGGGAAAATGGGTTATATTTGTATAAAATACCAATGACAATGAAACGAATTCTCCTCGCGCTCAGCGCACTGTTCATCTCTATCTGCTCAATGGCACAGAACGACAAGGGCGACAACATCCTCGGCACCTATCTCAACGGAACCCTCGAAGACGGCTACAAGGTGCTCATCACCAAGCTCGCCGACGGCACCTACCAGGGCATGCTCTGCTGGACCAACGACCTCTACGAGGCCGACGGCACGAAGAAGAAGGATGTCAAGAACCCCAACAAGGCCCTGCGCAACACTCCGATGGATGAAGTGATCCTCTTCAAGGGCCTGCAGTACGATCCCAACAAGAAGCAGTGGAGCGGCGCGAAGATCTACGACCCCAACCGCGGCATCAACGTCAAGATGACCGCCAAGTTCGACTCGCCCGACAAACTCGTCGTCCGCGGTACAGTCCTCGGCATCGGCGAGAAAGTCACCTGGGTCCGTATAGACTGACCCATGGTCGCACTCGTAACCGGCGCTTCGCGCGGAATTGGAAAGGCAATAGCCCTTGAGCTGGCGTCGCTTGGGTACGACCTGGCCCTGGTGGGGCGCGACCAGAGCGCGTTGACGGAAGTCCTGGCCGCTCTTCCGCAGGCCTGCGGCAAGGCTGTCGCAATCCCTGCCGACCTGTCTTCGGAGGATTCCTATCCTTCTGTAATCTCAGAGGCCGTTGCACAGCTTGGGGGTCTGGACGTACTGGTGAACTGCGCCGGTCTCTCCCAGGCGGGGAGCTTCACGGAGGTGACTCCCGGGCAGTGGGACAGCATTTTCGCCGTCAACGCCAAGGCTCCCTTCTTCCTCTGCAAGGAAGCGCTTACCTACCTCAAGGCATCCCCGAAAGCCACAGTCATAAATATCTGCTCGGTGGTTGGCTTCAAGGGCTATGTCAACCAGTCGGTATATTCTTCGTCAAAGCATGCTCTCGCCGGATTCACCAAGGTATTCGCCAAGGAGGTGCAGCCCTTCGGCATACGGGTCCATCTGATCAGTCCCGGAGGGGTGGCCACGGAGATGGTGACGAAGATGCGGCCTGACATCAATCCCGACGAGCTGATCCAGCCCTCTGAGATTGCCGAGCTGGTACGTTTTCTCGTAACCCGCGAAGGAAACGGGACCATCGACCACCTCTACATCCGCCGCTACTCCGGCCTCGCCTTCGACTAACCTCCCGTTTATTTGCGGGCTTCGAGGCTAGAAGGGCTCCGCGGCTCTGGTGTCGCAACGCCTCGCAGAAAAATGCTCGGCTTATGCGAACACCACCCGCCAGTTTCGCCCTTGTTAGACGAACGGGGTAATTCGTTTCTTGATTTCAATTAACGGTCAGCAATCCGATTTGGATTTGCTCGTTACGTGGATTATATTTGCATAAAACGTTGATGCCATGTCAGACATTGAGAAGATACAGCTGTTCGAGGATAAAAAAATTCGCACGGTTTGGGTTGAGAAAGAGGAGAAGTGGTATTTCGTTGTCGAAGATGTTATTGAGGTTTTAACAGAAAGCCGTGACCCCAAACAGTATGTTAAGAGAATGAAACTCAGGGATCCAGAGCTGTCCAAAGGGTGGGTACAAATTGTACCCCTCCTTAGCATTATGACTGAGGGGGGTCCGCAAAAAATGCGCTGTGCCAACATAGAGGGTATGTTCCGTATTATCCAGTCTGTTTCCTCAAAGAAGGCCGAGCCCTTCAAACGCTGGATGGCGCAGGTAGCTGCTGAACGCATAAACCAGATGATTGATCCTGAGCGAAGCTTTGACCAGGCTATCGCCTTGGCCGCAGCGTTGTCTCGTCGGAAAAGGCCATCGACCATATCCAGTCCCCGGAAGAACTCCCTTTCACCAAGCTTGAAGAATAATAGTTCTCTGGAGATTGCTGCGCTGTAAAGGATTAATATACGTATGCTACGATTCGCTTCCATCTTCTTGTCGGTTCTGATCGCTTTTCTTCCCGCCACTTCGTGCAGCAGGGAGTTTGATCCTGAGCCGACAGGTTGGGAGGGCTCTTCATGGATGGCGAGGCTGGATGATGGCACACCTCTTTCCTGCGTATCGATTCCAGGGGCGCACGATGCTGCTTCGGCATCCATAACAAGCTGGAGCCACTGGACAAGGACGCAGGAACTGGACCTTGAAGGGCTGTGGGATGCCGGCGTGCGGGCCTTCGACCTGAGGCTCGCACTGGTAGACGGGGTGCTGGGAGGATATCATGACAAGTATTCCGCGAACATCACTTTTCAGGAAGCCCTGGAAACGTTGGAAAGCGCACTTGACAGAAATCCGGGCGAGTTCGCGATAGTGCTGGTCCGTCACGAGCAGGAAGCTGACGGAAACAACCCGGAATGGGGCAAGGTAATCTCCGGACAGCTCGTTACCCATGGCCAGCACCTGGCGTCATGGCGCGAGGGCCTTACCGTCGGCGAGCTGCGTGGCAAAATCCTGGTCCTGAGCCGGAAGCGCTATGAAGGGGGTCCCATCGGCGGCTTTATCGATGGCTGGTCACACTCAGCGGAGATGAGCGCGCAGCAGTCGGCTTCCCTGACAGGGCCTGACGGCGTGCGGAGCGGACTGTGGGTGCAGGACTGTTTCAATCCAGATGATGCCGCTTCAAAATGGGACGTAGTAAGGAGGATGCTGGATGCCACTGCCGGTGACGAAGATGCACATCCGCTGGTAATAAACCACGCGTCAGGCTACCTCGGCTTAATCCCGAACTACAGGAAACTTGCAAAGGAGATCAATCCCGCGACAGCTGAATACATAAGAGACAGCCGCGCCTGCCTGGGCATCATAATGATGGACTTCGCCGGGGTCGATGTAAGCAAGGGAGTCAAGGTTTCCGGCGGCGAACTTGTCAGGGCCGTCGTGGAGAACAACCGGGGAAAGAATCACTAAATTTGCGGCATGGAAAAACTTCCCCGCTTCGACTGTCACTGCCATATCCTGCCCGGCCTGGACGATGGGGCCGCGGACCTCGAAGAATCGCTGTTCCTTTGCCGCTGGCTGGTGGATCACGGCTATGAGGAAGCCGTCTGCACTTCTCACAGCGCATTCCTCTATCGCAATACCGCGGAGATAGTTGAAAAGGCAGTCATCGGCCTTCAGAAAGAGCTGGACGACAGGAAAATAGCATTACGACTTCATCCTTCGCTCGAATACAGGTTCATCCCCGAGACATGGCGTCCGAAGCGGCTGCTGCCGTGGATGGGCAATCATGTCCTGATTGAATTTCCCATACACAACCGCGTCAAGATGGACCCCATCGTTCCTGAAGACGAGATAGTCAGACTTCTCAAAGATGGCTACCAGCCCGTTCTCGCACATCCGGAGCGGTATCTCTGGGCGACGCCCGAGGACTACGAGCGCTGGCATGATGCGGGGGCCGTGTTTCAGCGCAACCTGGGATCTGTGGAAGGATTTTACGGCGGTCCTGCAATGCAGAGAGCCAGATGGCTCATCGAAAAGGGATACTACGGCTTCCTCGGCACGGACCTCCACAGCAGGAGATATTCCGAGTTCTTCGATAAGATCCTGCGATAATCTCCTGCTTTACCGGAGCCTCTTAGAATACCAGAAGGTAGATGCCTGCTGCGACGACGGCGCCGGCCATTGGGCCTGCGACGGGGACCCAGCTGTACCACCAGCCGCTGCCCTTCTTGCCGGCGACGGGAAGCACGGCGTGGGCGCAGCGAGGGCTGAGGTCACGGGCAGGATTGAGGGCGTAGCCAGTCGCGCCGCCGAGCGACATGCCTATCGACATGATCAGGCAGGTCACGGGCCAGGAGCCGATGGCGCCGGTCGAGAGGGCCATGCCGTTGAAAGAGAAGGCGTTGCCCTGGGTCCCGAGAGCCAGGATCACGAACACGAGCAGGCAGGTGGCGATCAGCTCGCAGAGGAAGTTGCGCCAGGGGTTGCGTATGGCGGGCATGGTGCAGAAAGTCCCGAGGATGGTGTCAGGCTGGTCGCTCGTGGCCTTGTAGTGGTCCTTGTAGAACACCCAGACCAGCGCGGCACCGAAGAAGCCGCCCAGCATCTGTGCGACGATGTAGCCCAGGACCATGGCCCAGGGGAAAGAGCCTGCAGCCGCGAGACCCAGCGTCACAGCGGGGTTGAGATGCGCGCCTGAAACCGGCCCGGCGATAAGCACGCCCATCATGACGGCCAGGCCCCAGCCCAGGGCTATTACCACCCAGCCGGCTCCTTTTGCCTTGGAATGATTGAGCGAACAGGCAGCGCATACGCCGTCGCCGAGCAGCACGAGTACCAGCGTGCCGATGAATTCAAAGATATACTGTTGCATGTATTATTTGGTTAGGGTTCTCGAAATTGCATCCCTCCAGCCCGCCTTGACGGCGCTGACATCCTTGCCGGACGGCGTGAATGTCCGCTCTGCCTTCCACTGGCGCTTGACCTCGTCGAGCGAACTCCAGTAGCCGACGGCCAGGCCTGCGAGGTAGCAGGCTCCCATGGCGGTGGTCTCCGTGACTTCGGGACGTATCACCGCGGTGTCTAGGATGTCGGCCTGGAACTGCATCATCAGGTTGTTGCGCGATGCTCCGCCGTCGACCTTGAGCTCGGCGAGTTTCACTCCTGCGTCCTTTTCCATGGCATTCACGATGTCCATGGTCTGGAAGGCTATGCCCTGCAGGGCTGCTAGGGCTATGTGCGCGGCGGTGGTGCCGCGGGTGATGCCGCAGATGACGCCATGGGCGTGCGGGTCCCAGTAGGGCGCCCCCATGCCGGTGAGTGCGGGGACGAAGTACACGCCTCCGTTGTCTTCTACACCTGCCGCAAGGGCCTCGATGTCAGAAGATGAACGGATGACGCCCAACCCGTCGCGCAGCCACTGCACCACGCTGCCGCCCACGAAGATGGAGCCTTCGAGGGCGTAGTTGACCGTATCTCCTATCTTCCAGGCCACGGTCGTAAGCAGGTTGTTCTTCGATACAATAGGTTTTTCGCCGGTATTCATCAGGAGGAAGCAGCCCGTGCCGTAGGTGTTCTTCACCGAGCCGGGAGCCGTGCACATCTGGCCGAAGAGGGCCGCCTGCTGGTCGCCCGCGATGCCGGCGATGGGCACCTCGTGTGCGAAGAGGGTGGTCTTGGAGTGGCCGTATACTTCAGAGGATGAGCGCACTTGAGGCATCATCGAGGCCGGTATGCCCAGCAGTTCGAGCAGTTCCCTGTCCCAGGCCAGGTCGTGGATATTGAAGAGCATCGTGCGGGAGGCATTGGACACGTCGGTCACGTGGACCTCGCCCTTGGTGAGCTGCCACACGAGCCAGCTGTCCACCGTTCCGAAGCGCAGATGCCCCGCTTCAGCGTCGGCGCGGGCTCCGGGCACGTTGTCGAGTATCCACTTGATCTTCGTGCCGGAGAAATAGGCGTCGATGAGCAGGCCTGTCTTCGCACGGACAGTGTCGGCCAGGCCTTTGGCCTTGAGCTCGTCGCAGAAGTCGGCGGTGCGGCGGTCCTGCCATACTATCGCGTTGCACACGGGTTTGCCGGTACGTGCGTCCCAGACTATCGTGGTCTCACGCTGGTTGGTGATGCCTATGGCGGCCAGGTCCTTGCCGGTGATGCCTATCTTGGTGATGGCTTCGGCAATCACTGCCGCTTCGGACGACCAGATCTCCATCGGGTCGTGCTCCACCCAGCCGGGCTGGGGGAAGTGCTGCGTGAACTCCATCTGTGCGGTGGAGCAGATCCGGCCTTCGTGGTCGAAGACTATGGCTCGGGAGGAGCTTGTTCCCTGGTCGAGCGCGAGAATGTATTTGCTCATGTGATGACGGTATTACATGGTTCTGGCGGTGTTGCCGTTCTACAAAGATAATAAAAATATGTACCTTTGCCGCATGATATACCGGGAATTGACAGCCGAAGAGCGGGATTCGATCGCCTCCCGCATCCTCTACGAAGACAACCATCTGATTGTGATAAACAAGCGGGTCGGAGAGATAGTCCAGGGCGACAAGACCGGCGACGAGCCGCTTTCCGAGACGCTCAAGGCTTTCATCGCGGAGCGCGACGGGAAGCCGGGCCACGTGTTCATCGGTGTGCCTCACCGGCTTGACCGTCCGGTGAGCGGTATCGCGGTATTCGCGAAGACTTCCAAGTGCCTGGAGAGGCTGAACGGCATGTTCCGCGACGGCGACGTCCACAAGACCTACTGGGCGCTGACCTGCGGGAGGCCGGAGCCGGCGGAAGGGGAACTGGCACACTGGCTGGTACGCAACGAGAAGCAGAACAAGTCGTACGCTACGCCGGACAATGGCGGGAAGCATCCTGCCGGGGCGAAGCTGGCGCGTCTGCGCTACAAGGTGTTACGCGACACTGACCGTTATCATCTCGTGGAAGTGGAACTCCTGACGGGCCGTCACCATCAGATACGCTGCCAGCTATCGACCATAGGCTGCCCGATCAAGGGTGACCTGAAATACGGCGCCCCACGCTCCAACCCCGACGGCGGAATCTCCCTCCACGCCCGCTCCATCCGCTTCATCCACCCCGTACGCCACGAACCCCTCTCCCTCGAAGCCCCCGTTGACTGGATCCAGCTGAAATAACAACCTGCGCTTAGGACGTAGCGGCGGGTGGTGTTCGCATAAGCCGAGCATTTTTCTGCGAGGCGTTGCGACACCAGAGCCGCGGAGCCCGTAAATTAAGCTTTCTCTTCCTTGAGGGTCAGGGCCATGAAGAAGATGGCGAGGAGGCAGGCGAAAAGGAGGAGGAGGAAGGTCCAGCTCCAACCGGCGTACTGCGCCACGAGACCTATCACCGTGTTGGCAAGGATGAAAGTGCCGAGGAAGTAGCCGAAGAAACCAGTCAGGCCCGCAGCCGTTCCCGCGGCATTCTTCGGCGCGAGGTCCAGGGCCTGAACGCCTATGAGCATCACCGGGCCGTAGATGAAGAATCCGATGCCTATCAGGCTGATAATCACCATGGTAAGATCTTCAATGAACACCCAGTAAAGGACGATGAACACCAGCACCAGAGCCATGAACAGTATGGTCGGAAGCGCCCGCTTCCCGTGGAAATACCTGTCAGAGAGCCAGCCGCAGAGCAGGGTGCCCGGTATGGCTGCGAACTCGTAGGCAAAGTAAGCCCATCCCGCGCTCTTGATGTCTATACCCTTCTCCGTGAGGATGGTCGGCGCCCAGTCGAGACAGCCGTAGCGCACCATGTATACGAAGGCGTTCGCCAGGGCGATGTACCAGAGGAACTTGTTGTTGAGCACGTGCTGGAAGAGGATCTCTCGCGTGGTCAGAGTCTTCTCATGCTTCTCCGAGTAGTTCTTCGGATAGTCGTTGCGCCACGCCTCTACCGAAGGAAGTCCGCATGACTGCGGCGTGTCGCGTATCAGGACGTAGGCCAGCAGGGCGATGAGTATCGCGACCGCCGCCGGGAAGGCGAAGGTTCCTATCAGGAAATAGAATTGCTCATGAGTCCCGAAGAACCAGCTGCCGAACCATATGGCACCGTAGGTAGCCATGGGTCCGACCAGCGCGCCGCCGACATTATGGGCGCAGTTCCATATGCTCATCATCGTGCCCCGCTCGCTGACCGAGAACCAGTGCGTCATCACACGCCCGCAGGGAGGCCAGCCCATGCCGTTGAACCATCCCACGAGGAAGTTCAGTATGCCCATCACCAGGATCGCCAACCCCTTGTTCTCCGCCCCTATCCATCGGATTGGCACTATCATGAAGCACATGGAAATGGCTGAAAGTATCAGTCCGAGAGGCAGGAACACCCGCGCATTGGAACGGTCGGACACGCTTCCCATCAGGAATTTCGACAGCGCGTACGCGGCTGCGTTCAGGCCCAGCACGAATCCCAGCTCCGTCTTTTCGAAACCGAGCGGGCCCATGGCCGGGATGGCCATGGACAGGTTCTTGCGTACGAGATAGAAACCGGCGTAGCCGATGAAGGCGCCGATGAACACCTGCAGGCGCAGGCGCTTGTAGCGCGCGTTGGCTTCAGGACCGGTCTGAGCCGGCTTGTAGGCGGGTTGTTCGAGGATTTTAAGCATATCTTTCCAAAGGTCATTCATCCGCCAGCGCATCCGCCAGCAGGGATATGGGATTTTCGACGGTATAGCCCGTCGACATTTCTATCTGCCATTTGCAGGTCTCGCAGTCGCAGGCCACCACTTCCGGGTCCACGGAACGGATCTGCTCGAACAGAGGCTCCCCTATGGCCTGGGAGGCCTCGTAGTTCTCTTTCTTGAAGCCGTAGGTGCCCGCGATGCCGCAGCAGGCGGAATCCAGCGACGTGAATTCCAGGCCGGGAATCGAGCGCAGCAGCTTCTCGGAGAACACCCCCCACCCCATCCTTTCCAGATGGCAGGGAGTATGGTAGGCCACCTTGCGGTGGTAGTCAGGCTTGAAGCGCAGGGTCGCGCCCTTCTCCAGGCGCTCGAAGATATAGCGCGTGGCCAGCATCACGGAGTCGCGCACGTCGGCGTTGTCGACCCCCAGGAGCTCGGGATATTCGTCCCTTAGGGTCAGGGCGCAGGTAGAGGAAGAGGTCAGCACCTTCAGCCCTGCGGACACCGCCTTGCGCAGCGCTTCCACATTGTGAATGGCCTGGCTCGTGGCCTTTTTCGACATACCATTGGTGATCAGGGCGATACCGCAGCACTTCTCATGGTCGAGCAGCTTCACCCCCACCCCGAGCGCGTTGAGCACCTTCACCAGGTCCTTGCCGAGCTTCGGATAGTTGTAGTTCACGTAGCAGCCGTGGAAATAGGCCACCTGCTCCGTGAAAGCAGACTGCTCCTTCTCGCGCCGGCGGAGCCACGCCTCGAAGCTACGGCCGCTGTAGCGGGGAAAGGTGCGGCGGTGGTCAATCTTCAAGGTCGCGTCGAGAACGCCCCTGGTCAGCTTAAGTCCGGTAACCCCGTTTACGATAGGCGCGAAAGGACGCGCAAGCGAGCCCATCAGGTCGGTCGAGGCTAGAATCTGGTCGCGCAGCTTAGGTTTGGTATGGTCGTAGCGTATGCGGGCGGACTGTATCAGGTCGGCTATGCGCACGCCTGAAGGACAGGCCACCTCGCAGCGCTTGCAGTTCATGCAGTATTTAAGCGCATAATTGAAGAAATACGGGTCCTTCAGGCGCAGACGCTCTCCGTCGGGCCCGGCCTGCTTCGGGCCTGGGTACAGAGGATTGACCTGCATCACAGGGCAATAGGCCGTGCACACGGTGCATTTCATGCACTCTTCGAAATTGTGGCGGCTGGAGGTATATTCCTGGAGTTTCATCGGATGCTGGTATCGGATTGAAGGATTGCGTCGGCCACTGCGAATGCGCTGTTGACAGCCAGGCCGGCCCCAGTGCCCAGTTCGGGCCTGGTCGCACCCAAAACCGAGCCGGCGGCGAAAAGATTCTTGAGCGGCCGGCCGTCCACCATGGGATGGAGCGAAGAGTCGGTAAGCACGCCGAAGCCCATGTAGGGCTGGTCGGCAGCGAATTCAGGGTTGTACCAGTCGTTGCGGTCTTCAGCCGCGGCGACGTCGAGGCCGAAGACGGGCTCGTAGACGCGCATCGGGTTGCTCATCAGGCCCTTGGAGAAAAAGCTTCCGGAAGCCAGCACGAAATGGTCGGCTTCCAGGTAGTGGTTGTCGAGGTTGCGGGTCACCACGCTGTGGACCACTCCGTCGTGGACGTGGGCCTCCATCACCTGGTCGCCCATGAGATAGGTACCGCCAAGCACCTCGAAGCGGCGCTTGAGCAGGATCTGCGTCCTGATGCCGGGAATGGACGGAGGGAAGGTGCCCACGAAGACCACCTGCGCGGGAATCCCCTGCCTTATGCGTCCGGGAACGGAAGGGTCGTTGAGCCCGAAGACCTGCGGAAGTATGACCGTGTCTTCGTCTTTCAGCACCAGGCGTATTTCCTGGACGAGCTTGTTCCAGGCGGTGTCGAGGGTACGTGCAAGCTGCAGCGAGCGCATCTCGCCCGTAGCGGGCTTCAGACGTGAGAGCTCCGGCAGGTCGAGCATGTGGACGCGGCAGTAAATGCCTTGTTTCTCAAGCCCTTCCACCAGGAATGGATGGAAGAATTCGTGATAGCCGGGGAAGCTGATGACCAGCACCCTGCGGGCGAAAGGCGAAGTGGAGAAGATGCTCACGTCGTCGAGCGAAAGCTCGGCTTCACGGAAGGTGCCCATGGGCATCAGGCGCACTCCGGGGCTGTAGTGAAGCCCGATTCCCGCCTCGGCGAAGAGTTCGGCCATGGGCTGCGGCGCCTCCTTCAGGGAGGCGAAGGAACCCGAGAAGAAATGCAGGGTGTTCTGCCCTGTGCTTACTATTGCCGTGCTCCGCCCGGCTTTCTGAAGGCTTATGCCGGCCACCAGGCCGGTCAGTCCGCCACCGATGATCAAGGTATCGAATCTCATAGGCCAAGCACGTGTTTGTAGACCCATTGCGTATATTCTGCTTCGCGGAGGGTTTCGCCCCACCCTATGGGGAAATTGCCTTTCCAACGCTCCTGCAGGAAATTGGCCAGGTCGGCCCTCTCGCGGGCCGTTCCGCCCGGAGAACCGGCGAGCAGGCTGGCGGCACGGCAGGCGCAGAAGGCACCCTGACAGGTGCCCATGCCGATGCGCGTGCGGCGGCGCAGGTCGGTGAGCGTCGATGCGTCCATGCGCTCGATGGCGTCGACAACCTCGCCGGCGGACACTTCCTCGCACTCGCAGATGAGCGCCTGCTCGCGGCTGTCGCCGGTGCTGATGCGTGAGGCCCTGGTACCGAGCCGGGACGCCGCCGCTTTCTGTGCGGTGGACGGCGTCTCCCATATCTTCTGGGCCACCTGCTCGTAGGAACGTTCTTCCGAACCCGGGAGGGGCGTTTCAGCAGTCTCGCAGGCCTTGTCGACACCCAGCTTGCGGCAGACGAGGTCGGTCGCGAGCTCCGCCATGAGGCGGTAGGTCATCAGCTTGCCGCCGGTGATGGTCACGAAGCCCTTGATCCCGTCGCGGGTCTCGTGGTCGAGGCAAACGATACCGCGGGAGATGTTGCGGCCCGAAGGGTCGTCGTCGGCGCTCACCAGGGGGCGGACGCCGGCATAGGCCCTGAGGATACGGGTCGAAGAGAGCGAAGGCGCCAGGAGGGAGCCTTCGGTGATCAGGAGTGTCACTTCGTCAGGGGTCACTGCCACATCGTCGCATTCCTCGAAGGGGATGCGGGTGGAGGTGGTCCCTATCACGCACACGGTGTCGCCGGGTACGAGTATGTCGGCGTTGGAAGGCTTCCTGCAGCGGTTGATGACCATGTTGTTCACCCTGTGGGCGAATACCAGCAGCGATCCCTTGGCGGGGAACATGGACACCTTCACTCCTGCGAGTTCAGCTATATGCTGGCCCCAGATGCCGCAGGCATTGACCACGACAGGTGCGGAGAAGATCTCCTCCTCGCCCGTCACGCGGTTGCGCACCTGTACACCCTCCACCGTATCGCCCTTGCGCAGGATAGCGGTAACTTCGGTATGGAGACGGACCTGGCCGCCGTGGAGCTTGGCGTCGAGCATGTTCGCCGCGCAGAGGCGGAAGGGGTCCACGCTGCCGTCGGGCACGCGGACGGCGCCGATGAGCGCCGGATTCACCGCCGGTTCGAGGCGCCGTGCCTGGTCGGGGTCGATCACCTCCGCGTCGATGCCGGCTTTCTGGCAGGCCTCCACGAAGGTGCGCTGGTAGCCCAGGTCGTCCTCGGGCAGGGTTATGAAAAGGCCGTCGGTCTCGTCGATGCAGTGTGCGGCTATGCGGCGGAGTATGCGGTTCTCCTTGATACATTCAGCCGCCGACTCGGGGTCGTTGACGGCGTAGCGGGCTCCGGAGTGGAGCAGGCCGTGGTTCCGGCCGGTGGCGCCGGTGGCTATGTCGGACCGCTCGATAAGGAGCGTCTTGAGGCCTCGCATCGCGCAGTCACGCTGCATTCCCGCACCCGTGATGCCTCCGCCTATGATGATGACGTCGAATTCCCTGGGGTTCATAATTGCTCTCCTATTAGGCAAATTTAATAAAAAACCGTCGCATTTTCATTATCTTTGTATGACAAATAACGAGAAATCATGAAAAAATTCCTGATCATCCTGCTCATAGTAATCGCCGTCTTGTCCGTTATAGGATATGCAGCTGGCAAATACATGTGCGACTTCGCGCTCAGGCCCGAACCCCACGGCGCCGCCGACATCGACCGCACGCGCCACAAGGCCGACTCCCTGCTCGCCGGAAGCACGGCATGGTATGACAGCCTGCACGTGGCGGGACTGCTGAGGGACACCACCGTCACCGGCTACAACGGCTACAAGGTGCACGCCTGCTTCGTCCCCGCAGCCGACCCTGCCACCGCCCCCGGAACCGCCATCGTCGTCCACGGCTATACCGACAACCACTACGTGTTCCTCTATCTCGTGCGCATGTACCGCGACGGCTTCAACTACAACGTGCTCTTCCCCGACCTGCAGTACCACGGCCTCTCCGAAGGACCTGCCGTACAGATGGGCTGGCTGGACCGCTACGACGTTGAGAAATGGGCCGATGTGGCCCACGACGTCTTCAACAACGACTTCATGGTGGTCCACGGAGTGTCGATGGGCGCCGCCACCACGATGATGATGAGCGGCGACGAACTGCCGCCCTACATCCGCGCCTTCGTGGAAGACTGCGGCTACTCGTCCGTATGGAACCAGTTCAAGACAAACCTCAAGGACAGTTTCAACCTTCCTCCCTTCCCTATCCTGAACTGCGCCAGCCTGGTCTGCCGCATGCTCTACGGCTGGGGCTTCAAGGAAGCATCCTCCATGGCCCAGCTCGCCAAGTGCGACCGTCCCATGCTCTTCATCCACGGTGACGCCGACGATTTCGTCCCCTTCTCGCACCTGCAGATGAACTACGATGCCAAGGTCAACGGTTACAAGGAAATGTGGGTGGCGGAAGGTGCCACGCATGCCAACTCATTTGCCAGATACCCCGAGGAATACACGCAGAGAGTACAGGTTTTCCTCGAAAAGGTATACGCCATGGAGTAAAATATGACACATTGTCAGTCATTGGACGGCTGGCACAATCTTAGTTAAAACAGGAAGCGTCGACGCATTGAGCGCCGGCGCTTTTTGCAAACGGAAAAAGAAACAATAAAAAGTATAACAGAAATGGGAAAAATCATTGGAATCGACCTCGGTACTACGAATTCCTGCGTAGCGGTCATGGAAGGCAACGAGCCTACCGTTATCATCAACTCTGAAGGCAAGCGCACCACCCCGTCCGTCGTGGCGTTCGCTGAGAACGGCGAGCGCAAGATCGGCGACCCGGCAAAGCGCCAGGCCGTAACCAACCCTCTGAAGACCATCTACTCGATCAAGCGTTTCATGGGTGAGACCTACGACCGGGTGACCAGGGAAGCGGAGCGTGTCAGCTACAAGGTTGTCCGCGGCGACAACAACACCCCGCGCGTCGACATCGACGGCAAGCTCTACAGCCCTCAGGAGATCAGCGCGATGATCCTGCAGAAGATGAAGAAGACTGCCGAGGACTACCTCGGACAGGAAGTGAAGGAAGCCGTCATCACCGTGCCGGCATACTTCAGCGACTCGCAGCGCCAGGCCACGAAGGAGGCAGGTGAAATCGCCGGTCTCAACGTGAAGCGAATCATCAACGAGCCTACGGCCGCAGCACTGGCCTACGGCCTCGACAAGAAGAACAAGGACATGAAGGTGGCCGTGTTCGACCTCGGTGGCGGTACCTTCGATATCTCCATCCTGGAACTCGGCGACGGCGTCTTCGAAGTGAAGTCCACCAACGGTGACACCCACCTGGGCGGCGACGACTTCGACCACAAGATCATCGACTGGCTGGCCGAGGAGTTCCAGAGCGAGAACGGCATCGACCTGCGCCAGGACCCCATGGCCCTGCAGCGACTGAAGGAAGCCGCCGAGAAGGCCAAGATCGAGCTTTCGAGCCAGACCTCCAGCGAGATCAACCTTCCCTACATCACCGCAGTCGGCGGCGTGCCCAAGCACCTGGTTAAGACCCTGACCCGCGCCAAGTTCGAGCAGCTCTGCGACAGCCTGATCCAGGCTACCATCGAGCCCTGCCGCAAGGCCCTCAAGGACGCCGGTCTCCAGACCTCCGACATCGACGAAGTCCTGCTCGTGGGCGGTTCGACCCGTATCCCTGCAGTCCAGGCAATCGTTGAGAAGTTCTTTGGCAAAGCCCCGAGCAAGGGCGTGAATCCCGACGAAGTCGTGGCCGTGGGCGCCTCCATCCAGGGCGGCGTGCTCGCAGGCGACGTGAAGGACGTGCTGCTGCTCGACGTGACCCCGCTTTCCCTCGGTATCGAGACGCTCGGTGGCGTGATGACCAAACTGATCGACGCCAACACTACGATTCCTACGCGCAAGAGCGAGATCTTCTCGACG
>CAJONI010000005.1 GCA_905235995.1 uncultured Bacteroidales bacterium | reverse complement strand
GCGCGGCAGAACCTTTTTCGTGCCAGCGCGAGCGCTGTCCCGAAAAGAACCGTGCCGCTCCACCAGGCCGACCCACACCCGCCTGCTACGCCCTTGCCGCCATCGTTGGCACACCCCCGTCACCCCGGACCTGATCCGGGGTCTCGCCATGACCGATTTGTTGAATATAAGGCAAAATCTTTGCCTTTTCTCTTCTTTGTATTTATAATTCATTGGTTATAAGCTAATTATCCGCCGCTAATGTTTTGCTCTTTTGCGGCCGTTAGTTCGTGATATTAGTGTTCCTTTGCAAAAACAAGAAAATTATTGTTAAACAATAGGAATTTTCCTATTTTTGCATTGTGGGGCATGAAATACCATGAATTAGCCTTAAGGCTTAAAAAGATTGGTTGCTACGAACTTGGACAACAAACAAATGGACATCCTCTATGGTATAGCCCTATAACGGGGAGGACATTCAAGATGAGCAATCATGGATCAAAAGAAGTTCCAAAAGGGACTCTGAATCAAATAATGCGTGATTCTGGATTGAAATGAAAAAGGTAAGAGTATTTGTCGAAAAATCAGAATACGGCTTTTCTGCATATATGGAAGAGGCCGGGTTGGATTATGGCCTTTTTGGAGAGGGGAAGACCGTAGAAGAAGCCATAGAGGATTTCAGAAAATCATACGCAGGCATTCGCGATTATTACGCAGAAGCAGGTAAACCTTTCGAAGAGATCGAATATGAATTCTTCTACGATACGGCCAGCTTCCTCAACGAGTATTGCGAGGCTTTCAGTCTTGCAGGTCTTGAAAGAATTACCGGCGTCAACCAAACTCAGTTGGGGCACTATCTTCACGGCCGCAGCAAACCCTCCAGAAAAACCATAGAAAGAATTCAGAAAGGCGTCCAGGCCTTTGCAAAAAATCTCACCGCCGTCCGATTCGCCTGACCCCTTCGTCATGCCGGGCCACGACCCGGCATCTCCTCCTCTGCGGGCTCCGCGGCTCTGGTGATGCGACGCCTCGCAGAAAAATGCTCGGCTTACGCATACACCACCCGCCTGCTGCGCCCTTGTCAGCCGAATGGCTGTCGAGATTATATCGGCTATAAAGCGACTTTTCCTATCCCGCTCATATGAAGCCACGTCGGGATATTCATCGATTTGAAGATTCTCGATATGGTCGTCAAAGTCAGATTCCGTCCTTTCTCGATGCGGGAAACCTGTGCACGCTTAACACCGATCATCTCGCCAAGCTGCTCCTGCGTTAGGTTTTTCGACAGCCTTGCTTGACGGATTGCTTCCCCAATCATAAAAAAGTTCACTTCAGATTCATACTGTTCCCGCAAGGGTGTTCCCTTTGTACCAAGCACTTCGTCGAGGGCTTCGTCTTCTGAGTAAAACTTCATTTCATTCGTTGTCCGATCGCTTTTTTTCATAGTATTGCTGTCTGATTGTTTCACTTTTGATAATCTCCTTTTTAGGTGTCCGCTGCTTCTTTTTAATGATGCCATGGGTAGTTACCACCGTATTATCCTCCGTGTCCCAAAAGGCAAAGACACGGTAATGAATTTTCCCGTACATCGTCCTGAATTCCCACACGTCCGTTTCCGCCAACTTCTTGAATAGCTCTTCATCAATGATATACTTACTCTTATTGATGTTGAACAGTATCTTCTTTCTTGCCTTCTCCTCCTGTTCTTTCAAAAAGGAAATGACCTCTTGTGAATACGTGACCTTAAATCTTGGAGGTGTCTGGAAACCTCTCCATTCTTCCCCACAAAGGTAATCAATTGTTTCCATATTTGTAACACTTCGATTGTTTTTCTTCACAAAAGAAATGTCTTTCATTCATAAGAAAAATTGCAAAAGCGTGTTTAAACGTTTATACTCGTATATCTCGCCGTTAGCGGGCTCCGCGGCTCTGGTGATGCGACGCCTCGCAGAAAAATGCTCGGCTTACGCATACACCACCCGCCTGCTACGCCCTTGTCGCCATCTTTGGCGCACCACATTCGTCACCCCGGACTTTCGGTGATCCTTCCGGTCCAGACGCTGGACCGGAAGGAGCGCCATAGACCCCGAATCAGATCCTGGGTGACGAAGGGTCAAGTCCGGGGTGACGGAGCAGCGCTAGTTTTTTAGAAGAACTTCGCGATTTAAGATGTAGTTATTCGTCAGTCCGGGCTTGACCCGGGATCTCGGTGCCCAGCTGCCCGGTGGTATAATTGTATTGCGATCCCCTGGTGCTGTGCGGAATCGTGAAGACGAGTACCATGAACAGCACGGCCAGACAGACGACCCACTTGTTGTACTTCCACTTCAAGGTAGCAATGGCGGCCAGAAAAAACAGGAAGGCCAGAAGCGTCTTGTTGTCGGTCAGGTCCGTGCCGAACGGAAATCCCGTCCACCATGGGCCGAAAGCCACGTGCTGCACGAGCGGTCCCAGAATGAAACCGCCGGCAAACAGTGTCACCGTCGTGACGATCAGCCACTTGATGTACGACTTACCCGTGATGACCCGCAGGAAAGTGTAGACGGCGAAGAGCATGGCCGCAAACATGAACAGGATATGCGGGATCAGGATACCGGCCGGAACGTCGTTCCGGAAACGGATCACTACCGGTCCGTCGGCCGGATAGTCCTTTCCTTCGATCGTCAGGTAATACTGCAGCTTCCCGGCGACGGGTTGTACCGGCAAGTGGGCTCCCCGCAGATGGTCGTCTTCCCATCCGAAATCTTCCGTCGTATAAGCATCTGCCGTAGGATAGCGACGGTAGTGGATTTGGGCGTCCACGGCTTCCGGCACGTCCAACAGCCGCACCACCGCATCGTGCCGGACGCCGCTCCGAGGCAGTTTCAGGTTATACGTCTCCCCCTCCAGTTCCACGGTCACTCGCTTGGGGTTCGTGGGACCGGTCATACGCTGGTATACGCTCAGCGACAAGGTGATGAGAATGGCCAGCAGCCAGCAGACCCAGTTTTTCATTTTTCCGAAGGATTTAGTTGAACTTGCAATACGATCGTTTCATCGCCGCGGAGCACTTTCACGGGGATGGTGGTACCGGGCTGGAGCTCCGACAGCCGCTCCATATACTCATTGATGTCCTTGACAGGTTTTCCGTCGATTTCCTGGATAATGTCGCCACTACGCATACCCGCCGCATGGGCGGGTTTTCCAGGCATCACGATGTCAGCCCTCAGTCCGGGAACGGTGCCTGAGCCCGTGACATCCGGCATGAGGCCCATCGTTACCTTGAACCTGTGGTGGCTCATCGGCTGGCTGCCGGGCACGTTGATGAAACCGGGTGCCGCAGGCATGCCGGCCAGTTGGGTGACCAGATCTTTCGTGAATTCCAGGGTCTGCTGCATCCCCTCATAATTCAAGGTGGAAGGCACATCCTCCGAGGTATGGTATTCCATGTGGCCGCCCGTCGTGAGGTAGAGGACCGGGATGTCCGCTGCCACGAACGACAATTGGTCGCTCGGGCCATAGCCATCGGGCGTGCAGCTGACGTGCAGACCGGTCCGCTCCGCCGCCGCCTCCGCCATGGCCTTGAATTCCGCACTTGTTCCCGTACCGGAAACACTCAGGCTGCTGTCCCGCATCCGTCCCACCATGTCCAGATTCACCATGGCGACGATTCCTTTGATATCGGCAGGCAGGTTGATGCGCCTGCCGTCAGCCTGTTTCATCCATTCCACAAAACTTTTGGAGCCGGCAATCCCCTGCTCTTCCGCACCGAAGAAAACGAAAATGATACTCCGGGGAGAACCTTTTTTCTTAAAATGACGGGCCAGCTCAAGGATTACGGCATCACCGCTGGCATTGTCGTCGGCACCGGGATGCACCGCCACGGTATCAGGGCGACGCGAGCCGGAGTTCTGGCCGCCCATGCCCAGGTGGTCATAATGCGCCCCGACAACGATGAATTCGTTCCGCAGCCGCTTGTCTTTTCCCGGAAGGACGGCGATGATGTTATGGGTGGTCTTCTGTTCCTCCTTCCCATAGGTGAAGTCCTGATAGAAGCCCTTGATCTTCTGTTTTTCTCTGACGACAGGCTTGAGTTTCAGGCGGAGGAACCTGCCCGCCAGGAAATCCGAAGCAAGCGTATCTCCGGCCGTTGCAGGGAACCGGCCGCCCAGTTCCGGCGATGCCAGATATTCCACCGTCTGGCGCATGCCGTCCTGATCATGTGCATATGTCTGGCAGACAATGGCAAAAACCAGAAAAAGCAGAAACAGGAATCTCTTCATGACAATATTCTATTTCCCTAGAAGAATTTCGCGATCTCGTCGAGATCGCGGTGCTGGGGCGTACGGGGTTCTTCGGCCCTGTAGCCGAGGGCGATGACGGCAGTCACGGTCTCTTCGCCGGGAATCTGGAACAGGGTGCGGAGTCCGGCGGCGTCGCGCATGCCCATGATGAGGGTGTCATAGCCCATCGCCCGTGCAATCAGCACCAGGTAGGCGTTGCTCAGGCCATTGTCGTATGCGCCCCAGAAATCGCCGAGTTCGTTGGTCTGCTGACCACGGAAGAATCCCGATTTTTCGCGCTCGAAGGTAGATACGATGAGCACGGGGGCGCCCATGATCCGCTCCTTGTTGCCGCCCACCAAATCCTGCACGGCGGCGAGGGCTTCGGGGCTCATGGCCACATAATACTTGCTGGGCTGCATGTTGGCCCATGAAGGGGCATTCTGCGCAGCGGCCAGGAGCTGCCTCACCTCCGCTTCGGAGATGGTCTTCGCAGCATCGTAGCTGCGCACGCTGCGGCGCGAAGCTATCACGTCGTAGAAGGAAACTGTCTTTTCTCCGTCACCGGAGCATCCCGCCAGGGACAACAGGCTTAGCAGCGTAGCTGCCGCAAGGATAATGGTTCTGGTTTTCATCGTTCTGCATTTTTCGCAAAGATAAATGAAAAAAAGAATAACTTTACAATATGGTTACGCTCACCCTCATCATCGTCACCGCAATCATCAGCATTTTCTGCTTCTCGCGGCCCAATGTATTCAACAGACTGAAATTCAGCGCATATGATGTATGGCACCAGCGGCAGTGGCATCGCATGCTCTCGTATGCAGTGGTGCACGGAGGATGGGGACACCTGGTCTTCAACATGATCACGCTCTATTGCTTCGGACGTATCGTGGAAAGGTATTTCGGCGCAGCATTCGGAGCCACGTCAGGGCCGGTCCTGTATCTGGTGATGTATGTGACGGCCATAGCCGTCTCGACGGTCGGCGATCTGGTCAAGTTCCGGAACGATCCATATTACAGCGCAGTCGGCGCATCGGGGGCAGTATCGGCCATCCTGTTCGCCTCGATTCTGTTCGAGCCGAGGATGGGCATCTACATCTACCTGATCCCCATCCCGGTACCAGCCTTCATCTTCGCCCCGATATATCTGGTCTACTGCATCATCATGGCAAGGAAGAATGTGGACAACATAGGCCACTCGGCGCACTTCTGGGGCGCCGTCTACGGCCTGCTCTTTCCGCTCCTCCTCCGCCCGGACATCATCACCCACTTCTTCTTGCGGCTCCAGGGGGAATAACAAGCGATCCATCCAACTAGCTGCTACCTGAACAGCTGCCGGGCGAATTCGGTCAGGTAGATCCTCCAGTTGCGCCAGATATGGCCGCCTTCGGATTCGAAGAAGGTCACAGGGTAGCCCTTCGATTCGAGATAATCCTTCAGTTTCAGTGAGTTCACCATGATGCCGTCGGCCTTGCCGCAGCCTATCCAGTAGAGCTTCGGGTGAGCGGCGAAGACGGCGTCCAAAGCGGCTTCATTGCCTTCCGTAGTCGCGACGCCCGAGAAGAGGCCGACGTAGCCGAAGCGTTTGGGATAGCGCATGGAGAGCATGCAGGACTGGCGGCCGCCCATCGAAAGGCCTGCCACGGCCGTGTTGGCGTAGCCCTTTGCCACGCGGTAGTGCTTCTCGACATAGTTCATGATGTCGGGGAAGCTGTTTTCCACTTCAACGGTGCTCTGCGAGCGGCTGTTCTCAAAGGTCGGCTGGAACATGTTGACTGCCGCTCCGGGTGCAGCCTGGTTGAAATACACGCCGTTGGGCATGACCACGATCATGGGTTCAGCCTTCCCTTCGGCGATCAGGTTGTCGAGTATCTGCGCCGTGCGGCCCAGGTCGGACCAGGCATCCTCGTCACCGCCGGAGCCGTGAAGCAGGTAGAGCACCGGATACCTGGCCTTGGAATTATCTTCATAACCCGCAGGAGTATAGACCGTAAGGCGGCGTTGTGCCCCGAGCGTGGGGCTGTCGTACCATACATGGGCCACGGAGCCGTGCGGCACGTCATGAACCTCGTAGTACCATCCCTTGTCGCCGGGCACGGCGCTGAGCGTGAAGATGTTGGTCCAGGTTGCCACGTCGCGGTTCTGGTAGATGTTCGACGGGTCCATGACCTTGCGGCCGTCCACCAGGAAACTGTAGGAATAGAGCTCGCCCTCCAGCGGAGCGGAAGTGTAGGTCCAGATGCCGCCGGGGCCTTCTTTCAGGTCGACGATACCGGGGGCGTCATAGGTCAGCTTCGTGCCTCCCCTCTCGTATTCGACGGGACGGGTGGGCAGGAAATCGCCCGTCAGCTGCACCATTATGGCCTTGGGTGCGAACAGACGGAAGGTGACTGAATGGTCGGGATTGATCTCGGGCGACACGAGGCCGGTGCCGGGACCCAGCGCCTGCTGGGCGAAAGCCGCCACGGTCAGGCAGAAGGCGGCGAGGAGCAGAGTGATTCTTTTCATGATGTAAAGGCAGGCATCAGTGCCTGACATTATACAAAATTACAAACAAAAATTGTAATTTTGCACATGATTATTACTCGCGAAGAGTAGCTTGGAAGCTACGGAGGAAGCTATGTACGACGGACTTAAAGACTATATCGAATTCCTGGAAGAGAAAGGGGAGCTGAAGCGTATCACGGATTTCGTGGACCCTGTGCTCGAGATCGCCTGCGCAACCGACATCGAATCGAAGAAGCCGGGCGGCGGCAAGGCGCTGCTCTTCGAGAACACGGGCACAGCCTATCCCGTGATAACCAACATGATGGGTTCTCCCGCCAGAATACGTTACGCCCTGGGCGTCGACTCGCTCTCCGATGTCGGAGACCGCATAGACAAGATGGTCGGAAGCGTCCTCGGTGCGGGGCACGGACTCCGCGACAAATTAAGGATGCTGCCGCTTCTCAGCCAGGCGTCCTCCTGGGCGCCGAAAGTCCACAGGGGCCACGCACCATGCCAGGATTCGGTGCAGTACGCCGCACAGCTGAGCCAGCTTCCCGTGCTCAAATGCTGGCCCAAAGACGGAGGCCGCTTCATCACCCTTCCCCTCGTACATACCGCCAGCCCGAAGACGGGCATACGCAACGTGGGCATGTACCGCATGCAGGTGATCGACGACACCACCACGGGCATGCACTGGCACATGCACAAGACCGGCGCGAAGCATCTGAGCGAATGCACCCACCGCCTCCCCGTGGCCGTGTGCCTGGGCGGCGACCCCGTGTACAGCTATGCCGCCACTGCTCCCCTTCCCGAGGGAATCGACGAGTACCTGCTGGCAGGCTTCCTGCGCGGAAAGCCAGTGGAGCTGGTAAAGTGCTTCACCCAGGACCTCATGGTTCCCGCCGACTGCGACTTCGTGATCGAGGGCTACGTGCAGAAGAGCGAAGAGACCTTCCTCGAAGGGCCCTTCGGCGACCATACCGGCTTCTACTCGCTCGAAGACCGCTACCCGCGCTTCCATGTGACCTGCATAACGCACCGTTTCGACGCCATCTACCCCGCCACCGTGGTCGGAATCCCGCCCATGGAGGACAAATACATACAGGAGGCCACCGAGAAGATCTTCTTCTCCCCCATCCGCCTGGCCATAGCCCCGGAGATCGAAGACCTCTTCCTGCCCGAGGAAGGCGTGGGGCACAACTTCGCGATAGCGCGCATCTGCAAACAGTATGAAGGCCAGGCCTTCAAGCTGGCCCACGCGCTCTGGGGGGCCGGACAGATGATGTTCAACAAGTTCCTGATAGTGGTCGACGGCAACGTCGACATACGCGACTGGGACTCCGTGGAGGCTGCCATCGCCCGAAACGTCGACACTTCTCGCGACCTTCTCTTCAGCCGCGGCCCTCTCGACGTGCTCGACCATACCGCACCGGAGCCGGGCCTGGGAGGCAAGCTCTGCATCGATGCGACAGGCAAGGCGGCTTCCTTCCCAGACAGGTCTTTCGACCAGGTGATCAAGGTATTGTATGACGATGCGGAGTTCAAGGCATCCCCGTACCGCAAGCGCTGGCTGCTTGGCTCGAACTGCGACCCGCTGCGCGACCATCGCATAGAGGAAGACGGGCGCCTGGTGCTCAACGCCCGGACAAAGCGCAACATGTCAGGATTCTCACGGCCGTGGCCCGACATGGTGTCACACGACTTGATGATGGTCAAACGGATGACTGAGCTGGTCAAGGACTGATTATCGAAGAGTTTTTACTATCTTTGCAGCGGTCGGCATGGTGCAGGCCAAGGGGTGCTGAGGCCTGAGGGCCGAGGCTGAGATGATACCCTCACAACCTGATCGGGGTAATGCCCGCGTAGGAAAAAGATATCTTCCATATCCCCTTATTGTATAATTATTTACAATTAAGGAATCATCATGGTTTTACACAAGCTTGGCCTTTTTGCTGCCGCATGCGCGGCAGGCCTTGTCGCACTCTCTGCGTCTGCCCAGGATCCTGATTCGACTCAGGCGGAACAGTTGCAGGAAGTAGTGGTCAGCGCCGTGCGGGCGTCGAAAGAAGCGCCGTTCGCAGTGGCGAACATACGGCGGACCGAACTGCAGGAATTCTCTTCCAGCGGCCGGGAGCTGCCCATGCTGCTTTCCCGCACGCCCGGCGTGTTAGCCTGGAGCGAGAACGGATTGGGCACCGGCACCTCATACATGCGCATACGCGGCGCGGGCGGAAGCCGCATCAACGTGACGATCGACGGAGTACCCCTCAACTCCCCCGAAGACCAGACCGTGTTCTGGGTCAACATGAACTCATATGGCAAACTCCTGGGCAGCATACAGATACAGCGCGGCGTGGGCACCTCCACCAACGGCGACGGCGCCTTCGGCGGAACCGTAGCCATGAGCACCAGGGCCCCGTCACTCGTGCCCACCGGAGAGATCACAGCCTCCTACGGCTCTTTCAACACCCTTAATATCGGTGGCGACATCTCCACCGGACTGCTCTTCCGGCATCTTGTCATCGACGCTGCATACCACCAGACCACTACCGACGGCTACCTTCCCGGAACGAAAGGCCGCAGCGGCAGCTACTATGGCGGCCTCACCTGGATGGGACGCGGCTGGAAGCTGAGCTACAAGCTCATAGGCAATTTCGAGGTCACGGGACAGGCGTGGAACGGCGTGACGGCAGGCAACGACGATCTCTCGTTGATGGATGGCACTTACGGAATGAAGACGGGAATCAGAACCTACGGGGATCTCTGCAACGCAGGCCTGGGCCTGTACAACTCCTTGTACGAAAGGCTCATCATCGACAGCGGAGAGCCCCTCGAATACCACACGGAACGCTACCTGCTCAATGATGGCACTTACTGGCCCCGCACCACCGACAACTTCTGGCAGGACCACCACCTGCTGAACTTCGCCTGGACGGACGGCGACGCCTGGAAACTTTCCGCAACCGCCCATTTCACCGACGGCAGGGGCTGGTACGAAGAGTTCCGCTACGACAACAAAGTGCTCAAATACGGCATTCCCACCGACGTCACCGGGGAAACCATCAAGCGCAGCGATTTCATAAGGCAGAAGGGCCTTACGCAGAAGACTTTCGGCGGCGTGGCGAACGTATCATACCGGAAGGGACGCTGGGACGCGATTGCCGGAGTTTCAGTCCAGCAATTCATCGGCGACCACTACGGCTACCTGAGCTATATAGGCAATACCGTTCTGGCCGATTACCTTCTGAAGGACGGCGACTATCTCTACTACGACTCCCCCGCCTCGAAATTCGACGCCAGCGGCTTTATCCGGGCTTCATTCAGGATCTCGGAGTCACTGAGCGTTTTCGGCGACCTGCAGTACCGCCATGTGCACTATCGGACCGACGGCTACAACGACAGGTATTATGTCGACGGAGATGGCATTCCGCAGAAGCAATGGCTCAACGTGGACGTGCACTACAATTTCTTCAACCCCAAGGCGGGCCTGAACTTCAGCAGTGGCGTCCACCGGGCCTACGCATCGGTGGCCGCCAGTCACCGCGAGCCTGAACGCAACAACTTCACGGACAACGGAAAATATCCTGCGCCACGTGCCGAACGCCTCTATGATTTCGAGGCTGGATACCAGCTGGAAGGAGCAAAGGCCCGCGCCGGTGTGAACCTCTACTACATGCGCTACAAGGACCAGTTGGTGCAGACCGGCGAATTGAGCGACATCGGCGAGCCCCTGACCACCAACATCCCCGACTCCTACCGCATTGGTGCAGAGTTCACCGCAGGCTGGAACCCGTTCTCCTGGCTGGCACTTGAGGCCAACGCCGCCCTGAGCCGGAACCGTCTGCTCGATTTCGACGAATACGTGGAAGACTGGGACAACGGGGTGACGGTGATCCACTACGACGACGCTCCCCTCGCCTACTCTCCCGACGCCATTCTCAACGGCTTCGTAAACTTCCGCCACAAGGGCTTCCGGGCTCAGTGGCACACGGGCTTCGTGAGCCGCATGTATCTCGACAACAGCGGCAACGCCGACCGGTCCCTGCCCGCCTACAGCCTTACCGACCTGTCGCTGGGCTACACGCTGAAGTTTCGCAAAGTGCTCAGGGAGATAGATTTCGGAGTGGAGGCAAACAACCTGTTCAGCGCCCGCGTGGCGCAGAGCGGATGGGTCTACAGCGCCATATATGCCTCCGGAGGGCATACGAACGACAATCGCTACTACCAGATAGGCTTCATCCCCGTCGCGGGGCTGACGGTGCTGGGACACGTGAGCCTGAGATTCTGATCTCTGACTATCTTTGGGGATATGAAACTATTTATCGTTGATGCTTTTACGCAGGAGCCCTTTGGCGGCAACACGGCCGGTGTCGTGCTGCTGGAGCCGGGTGCTTCTTCCTGCAGAGCGAAGCCATGGGCCGTCCCTCCCTCATCCAGACCACGCTTCAATTGGAAAACGGTATCCCCGACATCCGCGTCGGAGGCCCCTGCGCCATCGTCGTCAAAGGCGATTGCTGACAACAGCCGTAATTTTACAACTTTTTCCAACCTTTTGGCCCTTGCTTCCGTCTAATAGATGAAACCGCCCGGAAAAGCGGCGGAAAGTCGAACTTCTTTAATTGATACGACGATGTATAATATCTGGGTTACCGTTGTCCTCCCTATCTTTATCTGCGTAGTTCTTCCCGTGACGGTCGTCTGGCTGGCCCTTCGCGCAAGGCAGCATGCCATCGACAAGAAAGCGGAAATCATGCTCAAGGCCATCGAGTCCGGCGCTTCCATCGACCCGAATCTGCTCAAGCCCCAAACCAAGCAGAAATCTCTCAAGGAGAAACTCCTGGCCCGACTGACCGGTGCATGCGTGACCAGCCTGCTGGGTGCCGCCTTTCTGATCGGAAGCCTTGTTCTGGACTGGGATATCACTTTCGTGCCGATTCAGACCTCGCTCCTGGGCGGCATCCTCCTCGCCGTCGGCATCGCGCTCTTCGTGTCCTACTTCGCGGGCAAGAACATGCTGGCCAAGGAGATCGAGGCGGAGGAAAATGCCCAGGAAGGCTCGAAGCAGTAGCCAATGACGCAGGAGCGGTTCATCGACCTGGTACGCGTGGAGCAGGAGCCCCTGAGAAGGTTCCTGCTTGCGCTGTGCAATGGCAATGCCGCCCTGGCCGACGATATCGCCCAAGACGCGCTGATCCGTGCCTACGTGGCCTCCGGCTCCTTCATGGGCCTTTCCAAATTCCGCACCTGGCTCTTCCGGATCGCCTACAACTGCTATATCGACCATCTCCGCAAGGCCCGTCCGGAAGAAGCGCCTGTCGAGGCGGCCATCGCCGTCCCCGCCGATGACACATCCGATGCGTCTTTCCGCTATCAGCAACTCTACCAGGCGCTGGAGAAACTGCCCGAAAAGGAGAAGGCCGCCATCGCGCTATTCTACTTCGAAGACTTGAGCATCAAAGAGATAGCCGGCATTCTCAATATGCCGCAAGGCACCGTGAAATACAAGCTCTCCATGGGGAGGGCCCACCTAAAACAGTACATTCAGTTATGAAAGAGATCGATGACTTCCTGCGGGAAAACAAGCCGGTCGTCAAGGACGACCCCGCATTCCTGATGGAGACCCGCCGGCGGATGAAAGACGTGGACGGCATCAAGGAAGAGGTGGACCGCCAGCGTAGCCGCGGACGCGTGACGCTGATTGCCACGCTGGTTACCGGCCTTGTCCTCGGAGTGCTGGTTACGGCGCTGGCTTTCCTGTATCCGGTCGACACACAATCCGTCGGCGACGGACTGTGGCAGGCTCTCCGCGCATTCCTGGATACCTGGAAGCAATACCTTGTCTACCCCGTCGCGGCCATCGCCGTGACCCTAAGCCTCGTGCTAACTCTCGGCGGCAAAAAAGCAGCGCAACTATAGTCTTCGCGCCAGCAAGAAGCCCAGGCGGTGGCGTTGCGAAAATGGCGACGGAGGTGTATCTTTGCAGTATATGAAGGCTTTTCTGAAGATATTGACCCTGTTCATCGGTATCGGCGCCGTGGGTGTTGCCGCGATTATCGGGATGAAGCGATGTCCGGAAGTATAGTCATAGACGGCAGGACATGCCGCTTTTTCGAGTCGGAGGCACCGGCCTGCCTGCTGGTGCAGCCTTCAGCCCGTCACGAGAATGCCACGCTGGAAGCGGAAGCGGCGCAGATCGCGGCACTCAGCCGGATACCGTTCGTGCTGGCGACCGTCGAACTCGAAGACTGGATCATCGACCTGATGCCCTGGCCGGACGGGAACATTTCCCGAAATCCGGAGGCCGGAAACCATGGGCAGGAAACGCTGCAATACTTGTTGCTGTCGTTGATTCCGGAAATGCACAGTCGCTTCGGCCCCCTGCCGGTCATTCTGGGTGGCTATTCACTAGGAGGACTGTTCTCCCTCTGGGCCTCCACCCAGACCGACCGTTTCAGGGCCATTGCCGCCGCCTCACCTTCCGTATGGATACATGGCTGGCTTCCCTACGCCAGGAAGCATGTCACACTGGCGGATCATGTCTATCTGAGCCTGGGCGAGCAGGAGGAGCATGTTAAGAATCAGGCCATTGCTCGCGTCGGCGACAATCTCCGCGCCTACCATGTCCTGCTGCAGGAGCAGCTGGGACCGGAGCGCTGTCCGCTGATCTGGGAGCAAGGCAACCATTTCACTGATAACGAAGGGCGCCTCGCACGTGCCTTCGCCTGGTGTATGACCACTACTGATACTCCAGTCCTTTGACGGCAATGCCGATATTGACGGGGAGCGGTTTCATCTCTCCCAGGGCCACCTCCCTGACATAACTGCTTTTAAAGTGGATGATGAAGTCCATTGACATCTCCCAGAATGCCCTTTCCGCTTCGGGTTTGGCCAGGAAATCCTCCAGGGCCTGCTCGTCGTACCCGACAATCTGGAAAGCGACAAAGTACTTGCCGGGCTCCAGCAGCAGGGACTCTTCCGGCTGGATGTCGAGTGGCTGCGGCTCGTCGGTTACGGCGACAGGGAAATAAATGGGTTTGCGGAGCACATTGACAAACGATTCTTTCTTGCCTTCGATGCGGTAGATATTGATGCTTGCTACACAGCCGGGAATATGGTTGCTGTGGACGGACAGCAGGATATCCTGCAAGAGGAACGGTCTCCTGACCTGGGCGACGGATCCCAGTTCCCGTCCCTCGGAGCGGCCATTCTGAAGGGAAAAACTGATAACCCCCATATTCCCCAATATCTTCGTCCCGGGTCTCAGGAGATACCTTTCCTTTGTATTCCCTCCGATGATGAGGGACGGTGGCAGCTCTTGTTCAAGAAGGACGATGACGACATCATCGGAAGGCCCTGTAACGGGATAAGAGGCTGGCTGATAGGATACATGGAAGAATTCCAGCGTGTCGCAGGGAACTTCAATTTCAAAACGGCCGTCGGCGGTGGAAATGGTTCCTATTTCAAGTTTGGGTACGCCGAGCTGGACGTATTCTACAGCATCGCCTTTTTCATCGATGATGCGGCCTTTGACGCTGACACGCTCCTGCGCAAAAAGCATCACCGGCAGCAACAGGGTTAGGAACAGGAGTTTAATCCGCATAGATATCCTCCTCCATGTCAACGCCTTCCGGATCGGGTTGATAGTCCAGGATATCGCCCGGCAGGCAATCGAGTACCTTGCAGAGCTTATTGAGCGTCGTGAAGCGGATGGCGCGGCCTTTCCCTGTCTTGAGCAGGGAAAGGTTCGTCATCGAGATGCCGATCTTTTCGGACAGCTCCGAGAGT
>CAJONI010000004.1 GCA_905235995.1 uncultured Bacteroidales bacterium | reverse complement strand
GTGCGCCTGCTTTCTGGATTGCAGCCAAGACCACCGGAGCCAGACACTTCATTAGTTTATCGTGAGCGGTTGTCGCTTGGTAGCGGCCTCCCAGCGCCATCCGCCAGCGCGGCTGGCTGGGGCGTCAGTTCTTCGACGAATCAGCCGGGAACGCTCTTCGGTTAAACCTCCGCAGTAATCCGGGTGCGAATGGTCGACCGTTCTCAGCAGCGACAGGTGTCCCAGATTTTCAGGTAGAGGCTGAGCGACATCACTTCGTCGTTAACGGCTTTCTGGACGTGGGCTGCTTCGTATGTCATCATGGCGATAAATTGCTAAAACCTACTGAATAAACAACACCTCCCGGCATCAGTATAGTACTAAGGCCGGGAGGCGTGTGGTTTACTCCTGTAGGTTGCGTTCTTGCCTTCGATGCGTTGGTGGTGCAACGCCACAACTATCCGAGGAAGCCGAGCAGCATACCGGCCGCGACGGCAGAACCGATGACGCCGGCCACGTTCGGGCCCATGGCGTGCATCAGCAGGTAGTTCTTCGGGTCGTACTCCAGACCTACGTTGTTCGACACACGGGCGGCGTCGGGTACTGCCGACACGCCTGCGTTGCCGATGAGCGGGTTGATCTTGTTGCCTTCCTTGAGGAAGAGGTTGAAGAACTTCACGAAGATCACGCCGGCGAAGGTCGCGATGATGAACGAGCAGGCGCCGATGATGAAGATCTTCACCGATTCCACGCGGAGGAACTGGCTGGCCTGGGTCGAGGCACCGACGGTCACACCGATAAGGATGGTGACGATGTCGACCAGCGGACCGCTGGCGGTGTTGGCCAGACGGCGGGTCACGCCGCTTTCCTTCAGCAGGTTGCCGAAGAACAGCATGCCGAGCAGAGGGATGCCGGAGGGAACGATGAAGGCAGTGAGCAGGAAGCCGACGATCGGGAAGATCTTCTTCTCGGTCGGGGAGACGGCGCGCGGCGGTTTCATGCGGATCAGGCGCTCCTTCTTGGTGGTGAGCAGACGCATGATGGGCGGCTGGATCACCGGCACGAGGGCCATGTAGGAATAGGCGGATACCGCGATGGCACCCATCAGGGTCGGGGCCAGGCGGCTCGACAGGAAGATGGCGGTCGGACCGTCGGCGCCGCCGATGATGCCGATTGCACCGGCCTGGGCGGCGTCAAAGCCGAGGGCAAGAGAGATGGCGTAGGCACCGAAGATGCCGAACTGGGCGGCAGCGCCGATCAGCAGCAGCTTCGGGTTGGCGATAAGGGCCGAGAAGTCGGTCATCGCGCCTATGCCCAGGAAGATAAGCGGAGGATAGAAGCCTCGCTGCACGCCCTGGTAGAGGATGTTGAGCACTGAGCCCTCCTCATATACGCCTACGTTCAATCCGGCGAAGAGGGGGATGTTGCCGATCAGGATACCGAATCCGATCGGGACCAACAGCATGGGCTCCCACTCGAACTTGATCGCGAGGAAGATGAACAGGCATCCGATCAGGATCATGATCAGATAGCCCCATTCGAAGTTCGCGAAACCGGTGAACTGCCAGAACTGTTGCAGGTTTTCAATGATGTTTCCCATGGTCCCAGGTTTATGCGATGACTGCCAGCGGGGCGCCTTCGAGGACGGAGTCGCCCTTGGCTACCTTGAGGGTGATGGTACCGGCGCTGGAGGCTTCGATGGCATTTTCCATCTTCATGGCCTCGAGCACCAGGATGACCTGGCCCTTCGACACCTTGTCGCCGTCCTTGACTTTAAGCTCGAGCACGACGCCCGGGAGAGGGGAGTTGACCGTGTCGCCCTTGCCGGATGCGGCGGCGGGTGCCGCTGCCGCTACGGGCTTGCTGGCGGGCGCCGGACCTGCAGCAGGTGCGGCGGGACGGTTGACCACGCTGATGTTCTTGGGCTTGGAGATCGGTTTCTCGAATTCGACGTTGAACGGGGTGCCGTTGACTTCTACCTTGGCGGCTCCGCCCTCAACCTCGTCGATGGTAACATTGTAGTCGTTACCGTTGATCTTGATTTTATATTCTTTCATAATCTTTTCTGGGTTTGGGGGTTATCTTCTCTTTTTGACATCGGGAGTTTGGCGGAGCGAGTAGATCTTGGAGCTCCACGGCGAGTAGCTGCGGTCGGTGTGGCGGAGGGTGACCACGAAGCTTTCGTCGTCGTGGCTCTCGCTTTCCTGTGCATAGAGATGCATGGCCATGGCAATCGCCGCATAGGTTTCGGCGGGTACTTCACCATACTTCGATTCCTTGATATGGGTGCCTTCAGATGCGGCGGAGCGCCTCTTTCCGGCCCTGATGTTGGCCTTGCCGATGAACTTGAAGATGATGAACAGCAGGATCAGGGCGGTGAACACCACCGACATCGCAGTAACGGCGAGGATCCAGCCGTAGGGGTCCATGGCTTTCATCCTGTCGGGCTTGGCTGCCTTGTCGATCTCGTTGTTGTTGGTGCCCGGGGAGGTATGGGGCAGGATGTCCCAGCCTTCGCCGGAGCCGTCGGTCGAGCCGATTCCGTCGTCGGTGCGGCCGAACGAGACGTTCTCGCCCAGGTCGTGACGCACGGGGATGCGGTCGATGATGGTCTTGCCGTCACCTTTGGTGAAGATAATCTCGTCGGCGCCGGCAAGGTCGAAGGATACGTGGAAGGTACCGTGCTTCGGCTCGTTGTCGGCCCAGAAAAGGACGTGCTGGCGGGGCTTGATCTTGGTATCAAGGTCACCGCCCGGGATGGCATATTTCTTAAGGTTGTCCGGGTCGTCGGACAGGAAGCATCCGGCGATGTCCACAGTGCCGTAGGAAGAGTTGAACAGCTCGATCCAGGCGTTCTGCTGCCCGAAGTCGTCCTGGAAGTCAGCAGTGTTGACCACCAGGTACTCGTTCAGGCGCATAGCGTCCTGGCTCTGCGCTCCTGCCGTCAGGCAAAGCACCAAGCCGGCAACCGCCATGAGCAGTTTGAGATGTTTCATACGTTGCTGGTTTGGTTAGAGAGGCAGGTTGTCGTGTTTCTTCGCCGGGTTGGAGAGCTTCTTGGTGGAGAGCTGCTCGAGGGCGCGGATGATGCGGAAACGGGTGTTGCGAGGCTCGATCACGTCGTCGATGTAGCCGTATTTCGCAGCATTGTAAGGGTTGCAGAAGAGGTCGTTGTACTCCTTCTTCTTCTCCTCGGCGAGGGCCTTCTGCTTCTCGGGATCCTCTTCGGCCTTGATCTCCTTGGCGTAGAGCACCGCCACGGCACCTTCTGCGCCCATCACGGCGATGTTTGCCGTCGGCCAGGCGTAGTTGATGTCGCCGCGCAGCTGCTTGCAGCTCATCACGATGTGGCTGCCGCCGTAGGACTTGCGGAGGGTGACGGTCACCTTGGGGATGGTGGCTTCACCATAGGCGTAGAGGAGCTTCGCGCCGTGGACGATGATTCCGCCGTACTCCTGCTGGGTTCCGGGGAGGAAGCCGGGCACGTCGACGAGGGTCACCACGGGGATGTTGAAGGCGTCGCAGAAGCGCACGAAGCGGGCGCCCTTGCGGGAAGAGTTGATGTCGAGCACGCCGGCCAGGTACTTGGGCTGGTTGGCCACGATGCCTACCGCGGAGCCGCCGAAGCGGGCGAATCCCACGATGATGTTCTTCGCGTAGTCCTTGTGGACTTCGAGGAACTTGCCGTCGTCGACGATGGCGCCGATGACCTCATACATGTCGTACGGGGCGTTCGGGCTGTCGGGGATGATCTCGTTGAGGGAGTCTTCCTTGCGGTCGATAGGGTCCTCTGTGGGAACGTACGGGGGTTCCTCCATGTTGTTCTGGGGAAGATAGCTCAGCAGTTCGCGGATGGTGCCGATGGCTTCTTCCTCGGTAGCGGCCTTGAACTGGGCCACGCCGCTCTTGGAGGCGTGTACCGCCGCGCCGCCGAGCTGCTCCTGGGTGACTTCCTCACCGAGGACCTGCTTGACCACGGCCGGGCCGGTCAGGAACATGTAGGAGGTGCCTTCCGACATGATGATGAAGTCGGTGAGGGCGGGGGAGTACACGGCGCCGCCAGCGCAGGGGCCGAGGATCGCGGAGATCTGGGGCACTACGCCCGAGGCGAGGATGTTGCGCTCGAAGATCTCGGAGTAGCCTGCCAGGGCGTTGACGCCTTCCTGGATGCGGGCTCCGCCGGAGTCGTTGAGGCCGATGCAGGGAGCTCCGTTCTTCATGGCCATGTCCATGACCTTGCAGATCTTCTGCGCCAGGGTCTCGGAGAGGGAGCCGCCGATGACGGTGAAGTCCTGGGCGAACACGTAGACCAGGCGGCCTGCGACGGTGCCGTAGCCGGTCACCACGCCGTCGCCGAGGTAGGTCTTCTTCTCCATGCCGAAGTTGGTGCAGCGGTGGGTCATGAACATGTCGAACTCTTCGAAGCTGCCTTCGTCGAGAAGCATGTTGATTCGTTCACGGGCAGTGTACTTGCCTTTGGCGTGCTGGCTGTCGATTCCTTTCTGGCCGCCGCCCATGCGAGCTTTCTCTCTGAGTTCGATAAGCTCCTTTACTTTTTCAAGCTGTTGGCTCATGGCTTCTGGTATTACTTACTTATTTTATATTACTTTTTCTTCATGCAGAATTCCGTGAGGACTCCCTTGGTGGACTTCGGGTGGACGAAGGCGATCATCATCTGCTCTGCACCCGGGCGCGGGGCCTTGTCGATAAGGCGGACACCCTTCTCTTCGGCTTCGGCGAGGCATGCGGCCACGTCGTCGGTGGCGAATGCGATATGGTGGATGCCCTCTCCGCGCTTCTCAATAAAGGAGGCGATGGTGCTTTCAGGGCTGGTGGGCTCCAGGAGTTCGATCTTGGTCTGGCCGATCATGAAGAAGGCGGTCTTCACTTTCTGGTCGGCGACTTCCTCGATTGCGTAGCATTTGAGGCCGAGTACGTTTTCGTAGTAGGGGATCGCTTCTTCGAGCGAATTGACGGCGATTCCCAGATGTTCGATGTGGGTAAGGTTCATGATATTGTCGTTAAGATTTATTCGTCTGCAAGGTTGTGGAATACGTTCTGAACGTCGTCGTCCTCCTCGAGTTTCTCGAGCAGTTTGTCGAGGTCGGCGTGCCCCTCTGCGGGGAGATGCTTCATCTCGCCGTTGGGGAAGCGGTCGAAGCCGGCGGACACCAGCTCATAGCCCTTGTCCTCGATGAACTTCTGGATGTTGTTGAAGGCGGTGTATTCGCCATAGATCACGATCACCTCCTCGGTGTCGCCGTCCTTGTTCTCGAACTCGTCGACGAACACTTCGTCGGCACCGTAGTCGATGAGTTCAAGTTCGAGCTCCTCTACGTCGATATCGGGGTTTTTCTTGATCTTGAATACGCATTTGTGGTCGAACATGAAGGCGACGCTGCCCGAGGTGCCGAGGCTGCCGCCGAACTTGTTGAAGTAGCTGCGGATGTTTGCCACGGTGCGGTTGGTGTTGTCGGTAGCGGTCTCGACGAGGATGGCCACGCCGTGGGGGCCGTAGCCCTCGTACACCACTTCCTTGTAGTCGGCCTGGTCCTTGTCGGTGGCCTTCTTGATGGCGCGTTCGATGTTCTCCTTCGGCATGTTCTCGCTCCGGGCGGTCTGCAGCAGTGCGCGGAGGCGCGGGTTGCCGGTCACGTCGGGGCCGCCGTTCTTCACGGCGATGGTGATCTCCTTGCCGATCTTGGTGAAGGTCTTGGCCATGTGGCCCCAGCGCTTGAACTTGCGCTCCTTGCGGAATTCAAATGCTCTTCCCATGGTCAGTGATTATTGCTGGTTCTCGATGCGGGAAATGTATTTCTGGATGTCGTAGCCCTCCATGGTCTGGGGGTACTTTGTCTCGATCTCCTTGTAGAGTTTCAGGGCGCCGGCGTTGTCGCCGAGCTCCTCGCTCACGATGGCTGCCTTGAAGAGGTAGGTGGCGGCGTATTCGTTCTCCTCGAGGGCTGCGGCCTTCTTGTACCAGTTGAGGGCCTGCTTGTAGTCCTGGAGGTTGGAGTAGGCATCGCCGAGGGCGCACCAGGCGCGGCCCTGCATGATCTTGTCCCTGGTGCTGTATTTCCTGAGGTAGCCGATGGCGCCTTCGTTGTCGCCGAGCTGGAGGCTGCAGATGCCTGCGTAGAGCCATGCGCTCTTGCCGGCCTTGCTGCCGTAGCTCGTGATGATGTCGGCGAAGCCGAGGACGTTGCCGTCGCCGTTGAGGGCGGTCTCGAAGTCGCCGGCACGGAATTCCTGCTCCGCCTGGAACATCTGTCCCTGAGCTTCCTGCTTCGCCGGTTCGGCGACCCAGCGGTTGTACGCCAGGAAGCCGAGGACTATCACGAGCACTGCCAGGACGCCCAATTCAATCCACTTCTGGTTTTTCTTGAAAAATTCTTCAACGCCCGAGACGGTCGTCGCGACCTGCTCCTGCTGCGTTTCCTTTTGGTTGTTCTTTGCCATTTCTAACTTTTATTTTTTGTTTTTGTTTGCTTTCAAACCCGCCTGGAAAAGCATCCGAAGGCGGTTTTTGCGATTTTTACACAATCCGCAAATTTACAACAAAAATGGGAATCACCAATTTAAATTCGTACATTTGTGCCAGAAGATGTAAACATGTTTTTAAACAAGCTTATCCTGCGCGATTTCAAGAACATTCCCGAGGCGGAAGTCAGCTTCTCGCCGAAGGTGAACTACATCTACGGAAGCAACGGTGCGGGCAAGACCAATCTGCTCGACGCGGTGTATTACCTGTCGATGACCAAGAGCTATTTCTCGTCTTCCGACCAGTATGTGTACGCCTACGGCTCCGACGAGACCACCCTCTGCGGCTTCTACCAGATGGACGGCGGCACCGAGGAGAAGGTCTCCGCGCTGGTGCGCCGCGGAGGCGAGAAGATGTTCCGCCGCGGGGCCAAGGCCTACTCCCGCTTCTCCGAGCACATAGGACTCCTGCCGGTGGTGATGGTCTCGCCGCTCGACACCGCACTGATCAACGATGCGGGGGAGGAGCGTCGCAAGTACATGAATTTCATCCTCTCGCAGATCGACAGGGAGTATCTGCGGCACATCCAGGCCTACAACCAGCTGCTGCTGCAGCGCAACCGCCTGCTCAAGGACGATGCGCCCCAGCCCCTCCTTCTGGACACCTTCACCGAGCGCATGGCCCCTCATGCCGCCTACGTGCACGAGGCCCGCGCCCGCCTGTGCGGCGAGCTGCGGCCCATAGTCCAGGAGTTCTACCGCAAACTCTCGCAGGACCGCGAGACGGTCGACCTTGCGTACCGCTCCGATCTCGACTCAGGGACGCTGGAGGCCGTTTTCGCCCGCGAAGCGGAAAAGGAGCGGGTGCTCCGCTACACCACGGCCGGCATCCAGCGCGACGACCTGCAGTTCCGGCTCGACGGCCATTCCCTCCGCCGTTCCGGCTCGCAGGGGCAGCAGAAGAGCTTCCTGCTGGCCATGAAGCTCGCGCAGTTCCGTTTCGTGAAGGAGGTCTACGGCCAGACTCCCATCCTCCTTCTCGACGACGTGTTCGACAAGCTCGACATGCAGCGGGTGGAGGAGCTGCTGGCGCTGGTATCGACTCTCGATTTCGGCCAGATCTTCCTGACTGACAGCAATAAAGTCCGTCTCGAACAGGTATCCCGCGGCATCGACGCCGACTGCCGGAGCTACCTTGTCGAGGGGGGTAGGATCACTGCGGAATGAAGCGTGCTTTCACCAGGTCGCTTGGCGAAGTGATCGCCGACTACGTGCAGGAGGCCCATCTTGAGGAAGGGCTTCTGGAAACTCGTATCTACGCTGCATGGGACGCGATTCCGCTGGGCAATGCGACCCTGGGCGAGTACACCTCCCGGCATTCTTTCCGCGACGGGGTGCTCAGCTGCCGCATCCGTTCCTCAGTGGTGCGCGCCCATCTGCAGGCCCAGGCCGCTATGCTCTGCGCCAGGCTCAACGAGGCCATGGGCGGGGAGTATGTCAAACAGGTCAAATTACTCTGAATGAGCAAGCCGCTGCTGGTCGCCGACCGCGACATCCCTTTCCTCGAAGGAGTTTTCGAGCCCTGGTTCGAGGTCCGTTACCTTCGGGGTGCGGCCATTTCTCCTGCCGACGTGCGAAACGCTGTCGCGCTGGTGGTTCGAACCCGCACCCGCTGCGACGCTGCCCTGCTTTCGGGCTCCGCGGTCCGGATAGTGGCCACTGCGACCATCGGGATGGACCATATCGACCTGAATTTTTGTGACTCCCACGGAATCACAGTCGCCAGCGCTCCCGGATGCAACGCCGCCGCCGTGGCTCAATACGTTTCCTGTGCCCTTCGCGCGCTTTCGCTCGACCGTCCCGGTGCAGTGCTGGGGGTTGTCGGGGTAGGGCATGTGGGCAAGCTGGTTGCTGAAGTGGGACGTCGAGCCGGGATGCGGGTGCTGCTGAACGACCCGCCGCGCGAAGCTGCAGAGGGCCCGCAGGGCTTCACTCCGCTGCCCGAGCTGCTGGCGCAGGCCGACGTCGTGACGCTGCATATTCCGTTATGGCCTGAGAACCGGGACTTTGCGGACGCAGCCTTCTTCTCGTCCATGAAGCCCGGGGCTTCCTTCATCAATGCTTCCAGAGGTGAAGCCGTCGACGAGGCTGCGTTGCTGGCAGCCCGCCCGAAACTGGATAAACTGGTACTTGATGTCTGGAAAAAGGAACCGGACATCAACCGCGATTTGTTGGCTGCAGCCGACATCGCCACGCCACACATCGCCGGCTACTCCATCCAGGGGAAGATCAACGGCACCCGGGCCGTAGTCTGCGCCGTCGGCGAAACCTTCGGCATCGCCGCCCTCAAAACCTTCACCGTCACCGGCGTCCCCCTCCCGACCGACCCCTACGACATCATGCAGGATGATGCAAAACTGCGCAGCCATCCGGAACTCTTCGAACAACTGCGCAGCAACTATCCTTACCGCAACGATTTCTCGTCTTCCAGAATTTGACCTGGCTGCGATGCCGAAGACTCCTCCATCATAAATCACCAGAGTAGTCGATAATCAAGGCTTCAGCTTTTCTTGAAGGAGGGAGTCGAGTTCTTCTACAGAGGGGTCGATGGCCAGGATTGTGCCGTCGCGATCGAGGACAAATGCCTTGGCGTGGTTGGCCATGAGGGTAGGGGGAGCGTCGATTGCAATGAGATTGGTCCAGGGGTAGCCGTCCCGGGAGAGAGCTTTCCTCCATGCTGCATCGTTCTTGTATTCAAGGGCTACTCCGACAACAGTGAAATCGTCTCCGGCGTATTGCTCGTAAATTGGGATGAGGGCTTTGCTCCTGATCCTGCACGAACCGCACCATGAGGCCCAGAAGTCTACGACGGCAAACTTTCCTGCAGTCAGGTCGGACAACTTGCGTTGCTCACCTTTTGAGTCAGGCAGAGTGAAGTCACGTATGTGGTCTCCGACACGGTTGTTTGTCAGCGAGAGAATCAATGAATGGTATGGATGCTCCTGGAAGAGCGAGGCATATGAGTTGTCGTACAGGTCTGTCCATGACTGCATTTTGGCCGGGTTGTCTCCTGCATTCTGGATATTCGTATAGATACGATAGAAGTTACTGATTGAAGGATGGCTTGAGACATAGACCCTGCAGAGACTGTCGCTCATTGCGAAGAATGCATCCAACTTCCGCTTGACGCGAAGGCCTTCTTCTGAATAACTCTCGTCAAGGTTTTGGAGTTTGTTGAATTCCTGATAGATTTCCATCATTCGTTCCCGCGAGGCCGAATTTGCTTCCTCCAGCATGGCATTGACCTCATCGTTGAACAAGGCATTCTCGCTCGCCAGCCGATCGTATTCCTCATATATAGGGTCGGCAAGTGGCGTCAGTTGCTTGAGAATGCCTTCATATTCATTCAGGTGCTCATTCTCTGGCGTATTGGAGAGCAACTCAGCGCTTTCTGGATCCATGATGCTGTCAGGGCCTTTGAAAGACACGCCGGCTGTGGTGGGGACGAAACAACGTACCATGGCCATGCCGGAACCGGGAACCGAGAAAACGAGTTGGTAAACCAGCGTCGTGTCGAGCATTGCAGTCCCGTCAAAGCTCCCATCCTTCACGGGGAAAGTCGCGGCTGGTTGTTCTTTATTCATAAATCGGAGCTGGTCTGCGCGAAAGACAGTTACTTCTTCATATTCATTTGTTATGCCGCTTCCTGACAGTCGGCACTCTGCCACATATTGCTCCCGGACGACGGGCATGGCATCTGAATCCTGCAAGGCTTCGCCAGCTTTGCCATTACATGAGGCCAGAAGGAGGGCGGCCAGTAGAATGAATAGTGTCTGTTTCATGGTTAATTGGTTTATGGAATTGATAATCATTCTGTCAGGTTCTCGCCCCATTGTGGAGAGAGTCCGGTATAGTAGGTGAACATTTGACTGTCGAAGCCGGCGATGATGTTGCGGATGCGGCCCTGGCTGTCGGTGTAATAATAGGTCGGGATGCCTTTGACGCCCAAGTGCTTGTCGAGAGGGCCTTCTTTTCCTTTCAAATCAGATATGACAAGATATGGTTCCAGTTGAAAAGCCTTGACACGCTGGTGCAGATCGGCTTCTGAGTTGGCGTAGACATACGCAACGACGGCCAGTGAATCGCGGTCGGTTGCGGCGAGAAGGTCCTTGAACCATAAATGTGTACTGCGTTTGATCCAGCCCCAGCCCTCATAAATCAGCAACACCCTTTTCCCTTCAACCACCGACCAGTCGAAGGGCTCGCCGTCAAGTCCTATCCCCTTGAAATGGGGTAGTGGGTCGCCGGCTAACAACTCCTTTTTCCAGATATGTTTCTTGATTGATTTTCCCAGATAAGTCTTTTGCATGCCGGGAGGCAGGGAGGAGTACACCTTGAGCAACTCTTCGCGAGGAATCATGAATGCGTTTCTGACAACTATGTCCAGGGCGCTGGGCGATGTCGCAGCATACTGACAGGCAAGTCTCAGACTTTCCTGTGTCAGGTCGAGCAACATACGGTTGCGTTCCTTGGATGACACACCTGGGGTATAGATGCTCAACTGCCTTTCGCTCAATGAATCAGCAGCAGCCATGTATTCATCTTCAGTTGATGTGAACGTGACGGAACTACCGGATTCTTTCCGGCATGCCCCCAGAAGGGCTATCAGCATCAAGAAAGATGGCAGGACCCATTTGGGAATGAATTTGACCGTGCTTGGAACCATACCTTTAGAGAGAATCCCACTCTATCTCATCTTGAATACGACAGGAAGAGAAATGAACTGTGCGACAGGGTGACCGTTTGATGTTGCCGGCTCCCACTTGGGTGATTGAGAAACAAGGGCCAGCATCATGGCATCCAATTCCTCGCAAACGCTATCCATGATCTGCACGTCTTTTACCCTGCCATCTTCGCCTACGACGAATCCAATCTTCATGGTTCCGGAATGCTTGCAGCCTTTGGGTACCACAATCCGTTGATTCAACCATTTGGAAAACTCATTCATGTCTCCTCCTTGAAAAGTGGGCATGGTGTCTGGTTCCAGTAGAAAGAACGGGACGGGCTCATCGCTTTTTTCTCCGTAACGGACCACAACGATCTCATCCAGTTCCTGAGGTTTTTTGAGGGTAATGATAACAACACCGTGGGCCGCTTTCTCACCATATTTTTCCATAGCGAGAGCGTTTTTTAAAACCTCCAAAGACTGAATCCGGCCAAGGTCGAGATTCTCAAACACTGCCCGTGAGATAATTTCTTCTTCACCAATCTGGGCGCCCCAGGCCTGGCGCAATATGAAAAGCGGGTCTGTTCCATCTTTGGATACGATGCTGACTTTCCCGTCTATTTTATTATCTTTGTTCTGCGGGACATAGACCGTCCGGGCCTGCACGCCGATGGCGAGGCAGACGAGCGGGAGCAGCCAGAGCACCCGCAGCCCTCTCTTGAGAGGGGATTTGGATTTTGACATCATAGTAATTCGGTTTTTAAGGATACTGTGATTAAAGCTGTTGGCAACTGAGTAGCCGCTCTTG
>CAJONI010000003.1 GCA_905235995.1 uncultured Bacteroidales bacterium | reverse complement strand
GTTGGCTCGTGTGTGTGATATGACTCCTGATGGAGTGTACTACCATACGAAACGTCTTCGTGAAAAAGGCGTGTTGATTCGTGAAGGCGGAATAGCTGTTTGATTGTTTGTCTGCTTCGGGGAAAAGACACGACAAGGATGAAGTAGTACAAGAATAGCATGAATGACGGCCGGTGCCTGCGGGCATCGGCCTTTTTTGTGTCCATCAATGCAGAAGCATATCAAATCCTGTTATTTTCAAGATTTGTTCCACCCCGGGCTGGACATGGAATAACTTAAAGCAGCTCGGGTCCTTTACGGACTTCCACATGATCAACAGCACACGGAGACCGGCCGATGATATATAAGGCATTTTCTCCACGTCCAGTTCTATTGAATCGGTCTGAGGCGACGCATCCTGGAAGACTTTCAGCAGCTGCGTTGCCGTGAGGGTGTCTACCCGTCCCTGGACTTTTATGGCGAGTTTTCCTTCCGTTACTGAACTATCGACGGCAAAAGGAAGCCTTCTTATTTGGAATTATTTCACCTTAGTTTGTTAATAAATTGTTGCTTTTGGTTTTAAATTTGTTATTTTTGCGCAGAAAGACAATTTATACGTTTCGATTTGTCAAGCATTACTGACTAAGAAACGGCCTCAGCGAAAGCTTCCCCTCACTGTCGGGTACCCTGATCTCGACTAGCACTGCGACCTCCAAGGAGCGATCCCCAAAGAACGCAATCTTAAATCCTGCTGCACCTCCATCCTGGCATCACTGTGTCCGGTCTTAGGGACACAGCTGCCATAGCCCGGACTGCAGTGTCCAACGAATATGGTTCCAATATATGAAACTCGTCCTGCTCTCATCGCTGCTGCTTCTCGGCCTGTCGTCGCCGCCCCTTGCTGCTTCCTCGGAAAAGGATGAGAGCTGGGCCCCCGCCCTGACAACGAACCTGCTCTACGACGCGGGCCTCACGCCGAACCTCGGCATCGAGTTCCCGATGGGCCGCTGGTCGCTCTCGGCGACGTGGCATTACGCCTGGTGGGCGAAGGACGAGCCGCACTACTACTGGCAGACCTACGGCGGGGTCCTGACCCTGAGGAGATATTTCCCGATGAAGGCGAAGGACCGTCTCTGCGGACACCACGTCGGCCTCTACGGCCAGGTCCTGACCTATGACTTCGAGTTCGGGGGGCGCGGCGAGCAGGCTGCCTCATGGCAGTGGGCCGCGGGCCTGGAATATGGATACGCCTTCAAGATAGCAGAAAACCTGCGTCTGGACCTTCACCTGGGCGTGGGGTACATGGGCGGGCGCTTCGAGCGCTACGACCCGGAATACGGATACTATGTCTGGAAAGAGACGCTCAACCGCCGCTGGATCGGCCCGACCCAGGGCGGAGTGACGCTGGTATGGCTGCTGCGTCCATCCAAAAACCGTTAGCACCATGGGGAAGATAGTTCTGCGCCTGACGTTTGCTGTGGCCATCCTGCTTTCGGCCTCTTCCTGCGAATATAAACCCCTCGAATACGATTTCGACTATGCCGGCAAGGGTCACCTGACCTTCGACTGGAGCAAGGCTCCCTACGCCGAGGTGGCCTACATGATGACCGTCATGCATCAGGTGGGGGAGGCGGGTATCGTACGCTTCGAGCTTTCAAAGGACGGAGGATATGTACGTGTCAACCCGGGGACGTGGACGCCGGTGGCGTTCAACGCAACCTGTACGATACAGTTCATCTCCGACGACCGGCCCGACAACTATGTGGCCACCACCCGCGTGACCTCCATCCAGAAGGCGACCGGGATGGCCGGCGGCGGCGCGATGCCCCGGACCAAGGCCTCGGAGAACGAGCCCGTCATCCTGGAACCCGACCTGTTCTGGTTCGCCCTGGGAGCTCCGATGTACATGCCGGCCAACGCCGACCCCAAGGAGCAGACCGTGGAGATGGAGCCCCGCACCATTGAGATAGAGCTGGTCATCAGGGGAGTTCCGAACCTCGCATGGGCCACGCGGTTCGGAGGATGCCTCTCGGGTCTGGCATCGGGGGTGGACTGCGCTTCAGGCATTCCTCTGACTGAGCCAGCAACACATGCGTTCTACATGTACTCGCCGGAGGATTCGACTCTCGTGGCGCGCATCGTTTCGTTCGGGCTGTGTCCTGAGCATGAGGGAACTTATCCCAGAAACCATCTTGTAACCTACGTGTACCTGAATAACGGCACCAAGTGGTATTGCGTGCAGGATATTACCGACATCCTCCGCAACGCCCCGTTTGATGAAAACCGCCGCCTGATGACGGTCGTAGTCATCGGCGGCGTGCCCATTCCGGTACCCGTGAATGCCGACTCCGGCTTCCACCCGTCCGTTGACGACTGGGTGGGGGTGGAAATAGACCTGAGCATGTCTCCCGAATAACCCTGAATACCAATACATATCATAACTATTCCTAACCCTTTTAAATCCATTTTCAGCATGAAGAAGTCTATTCTTGCAATGGCAGCAATCGTGATGGCAATCACCAGCTGCGAACTCAACGAGGTCACTCAGTTCAACTCAGCCGGCAAGGCCATCAGCTTCACCGCTACGGCCGGAATGCAGACCAAGGCGCAGGACATCGTCGCGTCCGGCCTTGAGTGCTTCGTCGTCGAGGCGTTCAACGAGGTCGCCCAGGCGGGCGATTCCTACGACACCCCGTATTTCAGCGCAGTGACCTTCACCGGCAGCGGCACTCCATTGGTCTACAACTCCGCGAACAAATACTATTGGCCCGCCAACAACCTGGACTTCTACGCCTATGCGTTCAAGAACGCCTCAGGCACCTGGAACACCGGCGACGCGACCATCGCCAAGCGGGACTACCGCACCTTCTGGGTGAGCCCCGCCGCCGACGCGAGCTGTTCTCCGGATACCCAGACCGACCTGCTGTATGCCTGCAACCTTGGCCTTAGCCGCGCCGGTGCAAACGCCGGCTCCATCGCAGGTGCCGCTCCGCTGAACTTCCGCCATGCGATGAGCAAGATTGTCGTGAAGGTCCTGAACACCTCCGAAAGCCTTGACTTCACCGTCTCGGGCTGGAGGGTCGGCTATCTCGACACCGCCGCCGTGTTTACCTACAACGGCAACGAGAACAACCCGTATGCCGCTGCCACCAATGGTGCAGGTACCCTCGATGCCGGCATGTGGAGCGCCAATACCGACGCGCTGGCCACGAACCACTACACCTCGGACTTCACCGCCAGCGCCGTGAACGTCAAGGCCGGCAGCTCCAGCGCCTCGCAGCTCACGGGCGAGATGATACTCATCCCGCAGACCACAACAGCCGCGTCGGCGTACTCATCCACAGCTGAAAACGCCCTTGTGAACGGCAGTTACATCGCGGCCGAGATCATCATCTACAACAACGCCGACGCAACGTGGGACGGCTCGACCATGCAGTCCGCAGGTACCGTCATCCAGTCGAAGGTATGGGCCATCTGGCCAGTGGCCCTCAGCTGGGCCCCCGGCAAGCAGTACACCTACACCATCGACCTTGCCGGCGGCGGATACTTTGAGCAGAACACCGACGACGGAGACGCCGAACTGGATCCTATCCTCGAGGGAGCAGTGATCCGCTTCGCCACCGTCACCGTCGACAACTGGATAGAGCAGCCCGAGGCAGCCCTGTATATATGAACAGGCTGATCGATCGCGCAAGCCTCCCGGCATTCCTGCTGTGTCTCGCCACGGCGGTCCTTCCCTTCGTGTCGTGTGTCGAGGAATACCCCCGGCAGGCGGTTCCTTCCAACGACCCCCTGGTCCTTGCCGCACAGCAGGTTACGGTGTCCTCTGACACCAAGGCTCCGCTTGTGGGGACAACGTTCCCCACTTCCCGGCCGATGGTCGTGTCGGCATATGCCAGCTCCTCTTCCTCGACCTACTTCTCCGGCATAGAGTTTTCCTATGACGAGACCGCCGGGGGATGGGAGGCCGGAAGCGCCGAGTACTGGCCGCAGGAAGGCACGCTCGATTTCCTGGCATATTCCTGCCCCGACCTCACGCCAAGCGTTTCCTGGAACACCAACGCGTCCTATCAGATGACGTTCACCGTAGGCACGGACGCAACGGGCCGCAACCGCACCGTCCAGGACGACATCCTCTTCGGTGCCGCCGCCGGATGTTCGTACTCTCCCTCTTCCAAGCCCGGCATTGCCTTCAAGCACGCCCTGGCCCTGGTATCGTTCACCGGACGCTGCCCCGACATGTCCCATGGCGGAGGCAACGGCATCACCATCGAGAGCATCACCCTGGCAAGCGCCTATTACGGAGGTACTTGCATCGTGACCCGCTCCGGCAGCGAGATCGGCACGATGTCGTGGAGCCTCGGCGACCCTTACGACGGAGCGGAGGTGCCGGGCATCTCCTCGCAGGGCCTGACCACCTCCGCAGCGGCCCTCGGCGACGGCATCATGCTTCCCCCTCAGGGCGCGGTGGACTTCACCATCAACTACAAGGAATGGAGCGGCGGTGTCGCGACTTCGAAATCGTATACCCATACGAATTCCGGCTCCTGGGAGATGGGCAAGAAACATGTTTACGCGATCGAGATAAGTGCCGGCAACGAGATAAGCGTGATGGCGGGCGTCGAGGACTGGTCCGACACGGCAAAGACCTGGTTCTATGCCGACGGCAACGTCGTGACGCGCGTGGGCACGGACTTCACCCTGGCTTCCGGCCAGCCGGTGTTCTGGCGCCCGGGCGGCAGCGGTGCCTATGAGCAGCTTACTTACCATTCAGGTACCTACGGGTCGGCCGTCACATATTCGTCGGCCGACTATTATGTCACCGTGACCAGGAGCGGGTCGACATATACGGTGTCATATGTATCCAAGGACAGGACCGAATACGGCTATCAGCTTTTCGTATCGCCTTCATCGGCAAGCATATCGGCTTCCGGGACGCAGCAGCTCTCGGCCTTCCTGCAGCACCGCACCCGCACCTGGTCCGGCGGCGTGGCCGGAGGATGGGGCGACTGGTCCACCTGCGCCACGTTGATGCCGACGTGGTCCGACGGAGGTTCCACATACGCTTCCGTCAACGCCTCAGGCCTGGTGACCGGGACCAACGAGGATACGGAATCCGCCCACGACGTCACTATAACCGGTTCATGGACAAGCCACATCGGAGGCCAGAGCGTTCTGCTTTCAGGAACATCCACCATCACCGTGGCCAGGAAGCCATCCTTCTTCAAGTTCGGAAACCTGTATATCGCCAATGCTCCTCTATACCATGACGGCTCGGGATTCGTCATCAAGGATCCAGACTGGAACCTCGATTCTTACGGCACCACATACGGCGCTGTCGGCGGTAGCTACTATTTCAACTGGAACGAATGCCAAGGCGTCTCCGGAGTTTCGTATGGAGGTTATGACGACTGGCGGATGCCGACGCGAGCCGACTGGTGCACCATTACTACCGGTGAATATCCCGGCACTTCCCGTGCCGGCTCCACGGTCAACGGCAACAGTGGTTCCAAGTATGCCATCGTCGAGCTAACGGGCGTCGCACATGCCGGCTCAAGCACTCCCGTCGGCCTGCTGCTCTTCCCCGACAGCCTCACCATCACCGGCAAGGCGCTGTCCGGCATCAACAACACCACCTGTACGACTGGCGTGACCGGCTCCGAACTTGAAGCCTACCTGAATCAGGGTTGCGTATTTCTCCCTGCGTCCGGCTTCTGCTACATTGGCAACTGGTACGCTGGTGGCGAGGAAGGGTATTATAGGTCGAGTACTAGCAGCTGGTCCATAGGTTATATGCTGTCCTTCCACTCGTCCAGTGTCAATCCTGCCAACAGTATCGAAAAGGAAACCTACTACTACTCGTGCCGTCTCGTCCGAGATTCATCTTCGGAGTGAGTCGAACAGCCGCCGGTAGAATTCGGCTTTTTGATGGAGGGGGAGGGGGTAGGCGCGGGAGGTCGAGGGCATGCGCCAGAAGCGGATTGGGCCTTGACCCGGGATCTCGAGCGGGACGCTGCCGCCGACCGGCGGAATTGGGCAGTCGAAGGTCTTGGAAATGACGGATGTGGCCTTCTCGCCTGTTGTAACAAGGTTGTTACAAAGCGGTATATTGTGCAGTAAATCAGGGATATTTGTCGGCTTTACCACTTCGAGGAAGGCGTCGGAGGCGTTGTCGCGGAGCCGCCGCACTTCGCAGGCCGTATCGTAGAAAGCCAGGCCTTCGAGCTCGCAAAAAAGCCTGATCTCGGCCTCGTCGAAGCGCTTCTCGGCCGGCCGGCAGAAGTGGTCCTTGTCCTCAAAGAAGAGCAGCCCCATGATCCGCCAGAAATCGTTGATCCAATTCGGGTAGTAGAACGGCATGCACCATCGGCGCTCCGGCGGCGGGAAGCTGCCGAGGAACAGTATGCGCGCCCCGGGCGGAAGAAACGGCTCGAACGGATGCTTCTCGATATCCATGCCCCAAGTAAAATCTTAGAGTAAAGTTAAGGCTTTTTCCGCAAAAAGGGCCAAATAAAAAAATGAACCGATTTGGACTATAAAAATTTTTGTGCTTCAGTTATTTCTGCTTAACTTTGAAAGAGAAAAAACTGTACGCAATTATGAGTTCTGTCCGAGATGGGAGCCTGCTGAGGAGATTGTCGGGATGGTATTTCAGCAAGAGGGTGCTGCCCTATTGGGCTCTCATAATGCTGGACGTCCTGATAGTCTTCCTGTCATGCCTGTTTACATATTGGCTCAGCAACCGTTCGGCCGTCATGTACGAAAACCACGTCGCGGTTTTCTATGACGCTCTCTACATCGCAGCCCTGAGCCTGGTGGGCGCCCGCATCTTCAAGACCTATTCGGGCGTGGTGCGCTACTCCAGCTTCGTCGACCTGCTGAAAGTGGCCCAGGCCAATATCGTCACCCTGGCCCTGGCCGTCGTGTCATACTATATCTTCAGATATCTGGACGTCGAGAGCCTATGGGCGATGTCTCCCATGGAACTCCTTGCCGCAGCCGGCATAGGCACGCTGGCCATGTGGGGGGTGCGTGTGATGGTGAAACTGCTCTACGACTCGGTGAACTATGACTCAAAGGCCATGCGCGCGCTCATCTACGGAGCGCTGACCGGCGGGATAGGTGTAGCCAAGTCCATCCGTTCCCAGGAGCCCAAGCAGTTTGATCTCAGGGGCTTCATCACCCACGAGCGCCGCATCAGGGACATGCAGCTGATGGGCGTGCCCGTCTACACCCTCGACCAGGACCTCGCCGAGATCATCCGTAAGCGCCGTATCCAGGCAATCCTTGTGAGCCCGCTGAGGGTCAATGAGTTCCGTGAAAACCAGAAGATACAGGACATAGCCATAGCCGCCGGGTGCAAGATATTCATGGGCCAGCAGGCCAGGGAGGCGAGCATACGCAACGGCGAACTCTCCGAAGAGGAGGTGTCGAACATGCAGATGCACGAGGTGAGCGTGGAGGACCTGCTGCCCCGCTCGCAGATCAGGGTCGACCTGAAGTCGGTGGGCGAGCAGCTCGAAGGCAAGCGCGTGATGATAACCGGCTCCGCCGGCAGCATAGGCTTGGAGATAGTGCGCCAGGTGGCCGCGTTCAAGCCTGCCAGCATGATGCTCATCGACCAGGCCGAGACTCCGCAGCACGACCTCAGGCTGATGATGGCCCGCGAATTCCCCGACGTTCCCGCCCAGACAGTCGTCACGAGCGTCGACCGCAGGACCCGCATGCAATACATCTTCGAGAGCTACCGTCCCGAATACGTGTTCCACGCCGCAGCCTACAAGCACGTGCCCATGATGGAAGACAACCCCAGCGAGGCTGTGCTCGACAACATCCAGGGGACCCGCATCCTGGCCGACCTCAGCGTGAAATACGGGGTGAAGAAATTCGTGATGATCTCCACCGACAAAGCCGTGAACCCACCAACGTGATGGGCTGCAGCAAGCGCATCTGCGAGATCTACGTGCAGAGCCTCGACCGCAAGCTCAAGATGGACGCGCTGGAAAAGCGCAAGGAGCAGGTCAGCGGCGTCGGCGGAAAAAAAGTGTCTCCCGACTACACCCAGTTCGTGACCACGCGTTTCGGCAACGTGCTGGGATCCAACGGCTCAGTGATTCCGCTCTTCCGCGAGCAGATCAAGCAGGGAGGCCCAGTGACGGTGACGCACGAGGACATAGTGCGCTTCTTCATGCTGATACCCGAGGCCTGCAAGCTCGTGCTGGAAGCCGGCACGAAGGGCAACGGAGGTGAGATCTTCGTGTTCGACATGGGCCAGCCCGTGAAGATAGCCGACCTGGCGAGGCGCATGATAGCGCTTTCGGGCGCGAAGGATGTGGAGATAAAGTTCACCGGCCTGCGCGAGGGCGAAAAACTCTACGAGGAGGTGCTCAACGAGATGGAGGGCACCAAGCCGACCTTCCATGAGAAGATAAGGATAGCGCAGGTGCGAGAGTACGATTTCGACGAGGTGTCGCGCGAGGTCGATGAGCTGGTGGAGATTGCCAAGCACTACGACAATATGGCTACGGTGCGGAAGATGAAGCAGATAGTGCCCGAATACAAGAGCAACAACTCTCCCTACGAGGTGCTGGATTCTGAAATGGGGGAGGGCGATAAATTACTGGAAATCAACGAAAATAATTAATTAATTAATCAATCTTTTTTGACCATGAAAAAATACGTATGTGGCGTCTGCGGTTATGAATACGATCCCGCAGCTGGCGATCCTGATGCAGGCATCGCTCCCGGAACTCCTTTCGAAGAACTTCCCGCCGACTGGGTCTGCCCTCTCTGCGGTGTCGGCAAAGATGAATTCAACGAAGCGTAGGAATCAGCGCTGCTTGCAGCGCCATACTCCACAGAAATCAAAAAAGCAGCCCCTGGGCTGCTTTTTATTTCGCGCGAAGCGCTCAGGGGAGCCCGAGGGGGTCCGCCCCCTCGGTAAGGAAGGCGCTGCTTGCAGCGCCATACTCCACAGAAATCAAAAAAGCAGCCCTCGGGCTGCTTTTTATTTCTGTGGAGTATAGGAGAATCGGACTCCTGACCTTTTGAATGCCATTCAAACGCTCTACCAACTGAGCTAATACCCCATTCGACACTGCAAAGGTAAGGCAATTTTTGGATTTTGCAAAATTTCCTCAACTTTTTCTTAATTTTGGGTCCTCATTCAACAGTTTTCTTCCCGATGGAACAAGAAAGAAACGTCGACCGTCTTGCCGGCATCCTCATCAAAGTAGGCATCTTTGCGGTAATCGCACTGATGTGCTGGTATTTTCGCAGCGTATTGGTCTATGTGATAGGCGCATTCGTGGTATCTCTCATCGGACATCCGCTTGTCCGCCTGCTCCGCAAGATCAAGATCCGCGGCAAGTCGCTTCCCGACGCGCTGCTGACGGTAGTGGCGATAATCATAATCCTGGCGACCATCCTGCTGCTCATCGCGCAGTTCATCCCGGTGGTGACCGGCATCATCCACGATACCTCGTTGATGAACGCCCAGGACCTGCCCTACAACAGCCTTCTTGACCAGCTGGACCTCTGGCTGATAAGCATTTTCCCCTCCCTGGGCGGCGATTTCAACCTGGTGAACTTCCTTCTCGACCAGTTCAAGGGCGTACTTAGCTTCTCCAGCGTCTCGTCGATGCTGGGCTCAGTGACCACCTTGGCCTCCTCTCTGGGAGTGGGGCTCTTCTCGGTGTTCTTCATCTCCTTCTTCTTCATCAAGGACGAACTGCTTTTCGGCAAGATCATCTGCGCCCTGGTGCCCGACAGGATTGAAGCTTCGGTTTTCAGCACCATAGAAGACATCACCCACCTGCTCTCCCGCTATTTCGTAGGAATCATCATAGAAGTGTTGGCAGTGGCCATCATCGACTTCCTGGGCCTCTGGCTGATAGCCCGCATCGGAGTGGGTTACGCCCTCGGCATCGCGTTTATGGCAGGCCTGCTCAACATCATCCCCTACGTGGGCCCGCTGGTGGGCGAGGTGATGGGCGTGCTGCTCTGCCTGGTGCTCAAATACGGCGCTGGCGTGGGCCTCGACGTGCCTGTACTGGCCTTCATGCTCATAGTGCTGGCAATCATGCTCTTCGCGCAGCTCATCGACAACATGGTCCTGCAGCCCGTGATCTATTCCACCAGCATCAAGGCCTCGCCGCTCGAGATCTTCATAGTCCTGCTGATGGCGGGCAACATCGGCGGCACGGTGGGCCTGATCGTGGGCGTGCCTGCCTACACCGTGGTGCGTGTTATAGCAGCCAGGTTCTTTGCGGAGAACAAGATAGTGAAGAGGCTCATGCCGGGCATCGAGCAGGAGAATACAGATGCTCTGCTGTAGGCCATACGTCCCCAAACTTTTACTTTTCCTGCTGACGGTCCTGCTGCCGGTGGCGCTGGACGCCCAGGCCACCAAGGTGCGCGGCCGTGTGGTCGACGATTCGACCGGCGAGCCAATGCCTTATGTATCAGTATTCTTCTACGGTACGAGCGTAGGCACTACCACCGACGAACAGGGGCGCTACTACATCGAGACGCGCGACAGTTCCGCGATCCTGCTGACGGCGGAACTGCTGGGCTACCATACCGCCACGGGCCGAGTGTCGCCGGGCGCCTTCTCGACCCTCGACTTCTCGCTCCGGCCCGCTGTCGAGGGGCTTACTGCCGCCCGCATCGTGCCCGACGACACCTACATCCGCTGGATACTCAAGCAGATAGACGAGCACCGCGCGCTTCACGACTATGAGCTGGGCGATCCCTGGACGGTGCGCGTGTATTCGAAGATCGAGCTCGACGCCACCCATGCCGACTGGCTGGTGGAGAAGCCCCCTTTCGCCAAACTGCTGGGCGACGCCGCGGCCCTTCGTGACACTTCGGCTGTCACGGGCGTATCGTACATCCCATTCATGATCTCGGAGACCTTCTCGCAGAAATACCATTCCAGCGAGCCGGACGTCGACAGGGAAGTGATCCTGGCCAACCGCATCTCTGGCGTGGGGCCAGACAATTTCATGAAGCAGTACACAGGGTCGTATCTGCTGAAAACCAATTTCTACAAGAGCACCATCAACCTTTTCAACCTCGACGTGCCTTCGCCCGCAGCGGCCTACGGCCATGCATTCTACAACTATTTCCTGGTGGACAGCCTGGAACTTGACGGGCGGAAGAGCTACTGCCTGCGCTTCCACCCGAAGCGCGGGGTGACCTCCCCGGCCTTCGACGGCGAACTCTTCATCGACGCCGAGGATTTCGGCATCCGCAGCGCGCACGTGGCGCTCTCCAAAGGTTCCAATGTCAACTGGATACGCCACATCAACATCGACACGGAGAACCGCAGGACGGGCGAGGGGCGGTGGTTTCCGCGCGAAGAGAAGCTCTTCATCGACTTTTCGATAGCGGTGCGTGACAGTTCCAGGATACTCTCTTTCCTGGGCAATCGAGAGCTTCACTACGGCGAGCCGACGAGGCGGGAGATGCCGACGGAGGTGCTGAAAAGCCCGGACGTGGTGGTGACTTCGCAGGCGATGGAGCTGGAAGAGGAGGTGTGGGAGTCGCACCGGCCGGTGCCGCTTTCGCCTCGGGAAGCGGCCATCTACGCCACCGTGGCGGCGATACAGCTGAAGCCTTCCTACAAGGCCTGGTACACGCTGGCGCGCACGCTGGTGGTGGGTTACGTGGAAGGGGAGACGACCGACGTGGCTTTCGGCCCATGGGCGCAGATGGTGAAGTACAATTCCACGGAGGGCTGGCATATCGGCGGGGGATTCCGTACCACGAGGTTCTACCATCCGAAGCTTAGGCTCAGCGGCAACCTTGGCTACGGGTTCCGGGACCATCTGGTGAAGGGTGGCGGCAAGATGGAATACATGTTCCGTCGCGACAAGACTCGAAAGCTCACTGTCAGCGGGAGTTACGACTACAGGCAGCTGGGGCAGGGGAGTGCGGTGATCACCCAGCCCAACATGCTCAATTCGCTGCTGGCTGGGCGCAGCGGCGACAAGCAGACGCTGATGCGTGAGTTTTCGGCGGAGTACGAGCACGAGTTCTCGACCAGTTTCACGAGCTATTTCCGACTGGAGTCGCAGCGCCTGACGGGCAACGCTTCGGTGCCGCTCTACCGTCGCGACAGCTCCCTTGCGCCGAGCGTGTCGGTCAACCAGATACGCTATGCGGCGCGTTTCTCCTGGGGCGAGCGCATCAACCGCGGGCGCTACGACAAGGCGCACATCTTCACGCGCTACCCTGTGGTCGGCGTCGACCTTCGTTGGGGCGTGAAGGGTGTGACGCACGATGATTTCGGTTTCTTCCGGGGTGATCTGACCTTCGACTGGAAGATCCCTTCGGGGCTGCTGGGTTTTGCTTCGGTACATATGGATGCTGGCATAATCCGTGGCTCGGTGCCCTATCCTTTCCTGAAGCTGCACGAGGGCAACCAGTCGATCTTCCTCGACAAGACGGCCTTCACCTGCATGGACTACTATGAGTTCGCTTCGGACTCATGGGTGTCGATGATGTACGAGCACAATCTGGATGGTCTGATCCTGGGGCACATCCCGTTGGTCAAGAAGTTGGACCTGAGGGAGATAGTGACGGTGAAGGCGGCGTGGGGGACGCTCTCTCAGAGGAATCGCGATGGGGAGATTCTGCCGATAGAGGGGATGGGGACCCTGGAGATTCCGTATGTGGAAGCGGGAGTGGGGCTTTCGAACATCCTGCGCGTGCTCCGCGTCGACGCCACCTGGCGCCTCACCCACCGCCACCCCGACCGCCGCAACTTCCGCGTCACCGTCGGCTTCGACATCCAATTCTGATTCAATAGATTGCGGGCTTCGCTAAGGCGGGCTTACCCGTCGCGCGGCAGAACCTTTTTCGGGACAGCGCAGGCGCTGTCCCGAAAAAAACCGTGCCGCTCCACCAGGCGAACCCACGCCCGCCGCTACGCCCTAGGGGTCAGTTGGTGGCTGACTTATGTGACGTTTTTCTGTCCTGTTAGAAGATATAGTTCAGGCCGACGTTGATGCCGAGGCCGGAGCCGTCGTTCTTGTCGAAGCACTTGCCCACTTCAAAGTTGATGTTGAAGTTCTGGTTCATGATGATGTGGAGACCCGAACCGGCGCTCATGTGGAGCTTCTCCTTATTGCCCGTGTAGAACTGGTGCGGCCAGTAGCCCTGACCATCGTCGTCTATGGCCACAGGAGCCGGGTAAAGGTAATAATCCGCATCCTGGTCGCTCAGTCTCTTCATCTCCTCAAGCCTGTAGGGCTGCACCACCGCACCCAGGTCGAAGAACGGGTTCAGCGCCAGGATGAAGTTCTGCTTGAAGAGCTTGAAACGCACGAAGTTCCAGCGAAGCTCGAAGTTGCCCCAGGCATAGCCCTCGCCCTGCAGACGGTTGAACACCGTACCACGCAGGGTCGAGGTCGAACCCAGACCCTCGTTAAGGTTCTGCTTCATGTTGATGAACTGGATGGTCTGCAGCATGTAGTAGGGAGTGTGGCCGGCGATCGTCCCCTGATAGGCCAGATGTCCGCCGAATACCAGACGGTCTTTAACCAGAGGGAAGAACTGCTTGAAGTGGACCGCTGCCTTCAGATAGTGGTTGCGCCAGTCAGCACCGGAACGCCCGTTGACGATGTCGGGAGAACCGTAGAACATGACCTCAAGGTTGGTACCGCGGGTAGGGTTGTTCTCGTGGTCGCGAGTGTCGAACACCAGACCCACCAAGCCCTCGAGATGCCTTCCGCCCTTGGCTTCCGCTTCCGGAATGATCCCGTAGTCGATATACATGTCGTAGAGCGAGTAGTCCTCGGCAGGTTTCTTTGCCTTCTTGTCGTAGCCCTTGAGACCTTTGTTTTCAGCATGCCCGGTCTTGATGCTGTAGAAGTTCAGGCCGGCGGCCCAGCTCCAGTGGCTGTCGCCGATCTGGCCCTGGAAGCCCGTGACCACGCGGAAGATGTCGCGGCGCATGAGATAGAAGCCCTGGCCGGCGGAAGTGATCTTGTCGAGAGTCGGCACGTAGAGCGAGGGTGCTCCGTTGAAGCCGTAGAAGGCCGAGGTCTTGTTGCCGAAATACGACACAGCCGCCGCGACGCGGATGCCCGGGATCAGGTATTTGCTGTCGTAGTAGAGGTGGTAGACGGAGTTGCCCTTGGAATACCAGGAAGCCTCGGTCTTCAGGAGCCAGCGGTAGTCGGGGTAGACCGAACCGTCCCCGTAGTTGAAGATGTTGAGCAGGGCTCCGTAGTGCCAGCCGTAGTCGGAGGAATAGCCGATGGCCGGCAGGGGACCGAAATTGAGGCCCGTCTTGACTATTTCCTTTTCTTTTTCCTGTGCGAAGACGCCTGCCGCCATGGAGAGAAGCAGCGCCAGCGTGAGAAGTTTTTTCATGGTTATAGGTTCGTATTGGTTTCTCTTACCTACAAATGTATGAAAAACTTGCCAAATGGCAATTGCCTTGCTGATGTTTTTTGTATTTTTGTACTTATGTTTACACCGAACGACATCCGGCAGATAGAGGCGCGGGGCGCCGAAATCTCGCAAATCGAAGAGCAGGTCGAACGCTTCCGCAAGGGATTCCCCTGGTTGAAGATCATCGCTCCCGCCACCCCCGGACACGGCATCCGCGTCCTCTCGCCCGCTGAAGCGCAGGCCTCCGCCCAGTATTACCGCGCCGCCAAGGTCAACGGCAAGTGCAAGTTCGTGCCCGCTTCCGGCGCCGCATCCCGCATGTTCAAGGACATGTTCTCCGGCCTGGAGAAGCTCGAGGAAGGCAAGGACCTTTCCGCAGACGCCCCCGGAGCCCGTCTGGCAGCCCATATCCGCGAATTCGCCTTCTACGACGAAGCCCTCTTCGGAGTGCCGGAAGACAGCGCCTCGTACCGCCGCGCGACCCTCCGCAAGCTCCTCGGCGAAGACGGCCTGGACTACGGTTCCAAGCCCAAGGGCGTGCTCAAGTTCCACCGCTATCCCGACGAAGTGCGCACCGCCATCGCCGAGCATCTGGTGGAAGCGCAGGAATACATGCGCGAAGCCGACGGCAGCTGCAATCTCGTGGTGACCATCTCCCCGGAACACCGCAGCCTCTTCGAAGCCGCCCTGGCCGAGGTCCAGCCCGTGTATGAAAAGAAATACGGAGTCCGCTACAACGTCAGCTTCACCTACCAGGACAAGGCCACCGACACCATCGCGGTCGACCCGGCCAACGAGCCCTTCCGCAAGGAAGACGGCACGCTGCTCTTCCGTCCCGCAGGCCACGGCGCGCTGATCCACAACCTGAACAAGGTGGACGCCGAGCTCGTGTCGATCAAGAACATAGACAACGTAGCCCACGAAAAGCTCCTGCCCGCCACCTCTCTCTACAAGCAGGTGCTCATGGGCGAGGCCCTCAGGCTCCGCGACCGGATCTTCGAATACCTGCGCAAACTGGATGAATATCCCTCTCCCGCCGTTTGCGGCGAGATCGAAGACTTCCTCGAAAACACCCTCTGCGTGAAAGTGGCGCCCGCCTTCGACCCGCAGGGTCGCGTGGCGATGCTCCGCGCCAAGCTCAACCGCCCCATCCGCGTCTGCGGCATGGTGCGCAACGAAGGCGAGCCCGGCGGCGGCCCGTATATCATAGAAGGCAAGGACGGCAGCTCCTCGCTCCAGATTCTGGAGAGCGTGCAGATCAACAAGGACGACCCTGACGCAGTCCGCGCGATGTCCGGGGCCACGCACTTCAACCCCGTGGACCTGGTGTGCATCCTGCGCGACGTCAACGGCGAGCCCTTCGACCTGCTGAAGCACGTCGACCCCGACGCCGGCTTCATGAGCAGCAAGAGCTACCAGGGCCGCGAACTCAAGGCCCTCGAGATGCCCGGCCTGTGGAACGGCGCGATGAGCGACTGGAACACCATGTTCGTGGAAGTGCCCCTCGACACCTTCAACCCCGTAAAGGTCGTGCTCGACCTGCTCCGCCCCGCCCACCAAGCCTGAACCTGATACAATGGCCAACAAACCCCTGAACACAGAACTGCTCGACCGCGCCATCATCTTCGCGGTCAACGCCCACGCCGGGACCGAGCGCCGCGGCAAGGGCTTCCCTTACATAGTCCATCCCATGGAAGCCGTCGAGATCGTCGCGACCATCACCCCAGACCAGGAACTCCTGGCCGCCGCGGCCCTGCACGACACGGTGGAAGACACCGAAGTGACAGTGGAACAGCTCCGGGCCGAATTCGGCGAGAGAATCGCCTCGCTGGTGGCCTCGGAGAGCGACGAGATGGTGGACGGCGTCAGCGAGGAAGACAGCTGGCACGACCGCAAGCAGGCGGCCATCGACCGGCTCGCCGCCGCCACGCACGACGCCAAGATAGTTGCCCTGGGCGACAAGCTCTCCAACATGAGGGCCATAGCCCGCGACTACGCCATGAAAGGCGATGAACTCTGGAAGATATTCCATGCCAGCGATCCCAAGGACCACGAGTGGCACTACAGGGGCCTGGCCGATTCGCTGAGGGAACTGTCGGACACCTTCGCCTTCAAGGAATTCGAAGGGCTGATAGACCAGGTGTTCGGAAAGAAAGCGTGATAAAAAGCAGGGCCGTCATTTGACGGTCCTGCTTATGTTCTGGGGATCTGCGTAGAAGTCGCGGTCCTGGTCGTACAGGTTGTCGTACTTGCCTACAGGCAAATCCTGGAAGATGTAGTAATTGGCCTTCCGGGCCGCTTCTATGCGTTCGGTGAGCGCAGTGTTGAGCATGCCGGCCGCGAGGTCGACCAGTGCGCCGAGCAGTCCCTGGTTGTTGCTCCCGGAATTGACCGAAAGGTCGAGGTAGAGGTCGCAGGTACGGTCGAAGAGCACCTGGTCGGTGACCGCCGACCTGATGATGTAGCGTATCTTCGTCTGGATTCCCACTCCCTGTTTCGCCCATTTGTCTATGACCGAGAAAACCACCGCGTCGGCTCCGAAGAATTCCCGGAACTGCTTGAGCGGCCTGTCGATGAAGAGTTCTGCGTCGTAGGCGCTCTCCTGACGGAGCACGTCCATTGACAGGGTGGGGGAGATCACATAGTAGCCCGCCTCGGCGAGAGGACGGCTGATGGAAGTGTAGAGCAGTTCCTTGGCCTCCACCGTGGCGGTGTTGTTGATGGGCGGCATGATCAGCAGGGTGAGCGGCCGTTCATTGTACATCTCGGGATAGAGGCTGGCGCGGGTGCGGCTGGGTGTTCCGCAGGCTGTGAGGGCGAGCGCCGCCACGAGCAATGGAATGAGCTTTTTCATGTCAGCGGAACAGTTTCTTGGCGAGGGGGCCGAGGAAGACGACCGACTCGGGGTAATAATTCATTTCCATCTCGAAGAGCTTGCGGCCGCGCTCCCGGAACTGCTCGCTGCTGCCCAGGATCCTGCGCTGCGATGCCGAGGCGTGTTCTTCGAAAGCCGCCGCGGTCTCGGGCTGCACGAGGAGCCAGCCGTACTCGGCGCAGATGCCGGGCGGCGGAACCTGGCGGTATCCTCCGGGATTGCTGACCAGCTTCTCGTACATGACGAGCATGGCACAGACGCTCTCGGGGCTCTGCTTGTCGGAGCTGCGGTAGGCCAGGCGCTCGTATTCGGTCACGCCGTCCGACTCGCCGCCCCAGTAGTAGAGCACCTCAGCCGTCGGGCCGCATGAGCAAAGCAGCAGCCCGGCGACTAAAACGGTGATTGTCAGGCGGATTCTCATAGATTGATGACCTTTGTGTCGCCGGCTGAGACGAATATCTTCTGGGTGAGGATGGTTCGTCCGTTCGACTTGACGGAGATGTCGTGGTTGCCGGGCTTGATGACGATCATGTTCTGCGCCGTCCTCTTGATGTTGCGCATGCTCTTGTAGTCGACGTCCTTGACGGTCTTGACGTTGTAGACCTTGCCGTCGATGTTGACCTGTATGTTCTGGGTCTTGTCGGCGAAGAACACTATGCCCGAGTCGTCGGGGCTTCCGGAAACCACGGTGTGGGAGCCGGTGCCGCAGCCGGCGAGCATGAGGGCCGCCGCCGCGAAGAGTACAAACAGAATCTTTTTCATGGTTACTCGTCCAGGATATAGTAGTTTTCAAGATTTTGCTCGTCGATGTCCTGTCCGCTGTAGGAGCAGAAGGAAATCTCCGTTTCGGGGGTGTCGCCCACCGAGAGCTGGACGGTGACCACTCCGATCAGGGAGCCGGGAAGCTCGATGTCCATGCCGGTCTGGGGGTTCTTCACCTTGCGGCCCTTCTTGTAGACGTTGAACTTGTCGCCCGTGGCCAGGCCCTGGGAGGCGCCGCCGGCGATGATGTAGCTGCCGCCGTCCTCCGCGAGGATGTAGGAGCGCCAGGGCTTGTCGAGGCACTTGTTGATGATGTTCTCCACGAGCTGCGAGAGCGCTGCGGAGATGGCCTTGTCGCTGAGGGTGGCGTCGAATCCGGCGGTGCCGCCGAGTCCGAGGGTCTGCTTGGTGGTGGTTTCGGCGTAGCCCTTGGCCTCGTCGGAGTAGATGATAAGGCCGGTGGCGGCTTCGACCAGGCGCACGCTGACGCCCGCTTCCACGGTCTGGGTCTTCGAGGATGAGAACACTCCCTCGTTGCCTTCGTTCTTGCGTCCGAACTCGGTGATAGAGCCGAGGATGATGTAGTCGGCGCCGATCTTGTTCATCTGCCCGCCGGCCTCGGCCACGAGCACGTCGAGGTCCTCACGCTCGAGCAGGATGAACTTGCCGCTCTGCGCGAGCTTGGAGGAGAGGATGTCGAGGGCCTGCTTGCGCATGGGATCGTTGTCCTTGTCGTAGAAGATGCCCTTTCCGTATTGGGTTTCGTTGGTGAAGCGGCCTATGGCCACCTTGCGCTTGATGGTCTTTTCCTGTGCGGATGCCGGCGCGACGAAGGCGAATGCCAGTGCGGCCAGCGCGATGCATGTCAGTATCCTTTTCATGATCAGATATTATTTGAAAATCTCAGCGAGCCTGGCCTCAAGTTTCGAGCCGCGCAGGCCGCGGGCCACTATGAAGCCGTTGGGATCGATGAGCAGGTTGTCGGGAATCGCTTTGACCGAGTAGATGTCGGAGGCGGCGTTGTTCCAGTACTGGAGGTCGGAGAGATGGATCCAGGGCATGTCCCAGTCGGTGATGGCCTTCATCCAGGGCTCCTTCTCCCTGTCGAAGGAGATGCCCACGATCTCGAAGCCCTTGTCGTGATATTTCTTGTAGGCAGCGGTGACGTTGGGCATCTCGGCCTTGCAGGGGCCGCACCAGGAGGCCCAGAAGTCCACCAGGACCCATTTGCCCTGGCCCACGTACTCGCTGAGCTTGTGCATCTTTCCGCTGGGGTCGGGCTGTTCGAGTTCGAGGAATTTCTGTCCGACGATGGCCTGCTTACTTTCCTCGGCTGCACGCTCGAGTGCCGTAGCTTCCTCATATTCAGTCCTGAAGGCCTGAACGTAAGGATGCGTGGTGAAGGGTGCGCCGGAGTTCATGAGTTCGTTGAATTCCTCATCGCCGGCGAGCACGGGGATGTTCTGGATGAAGGCCACGGGGATGAGGTTGTCCATGTTGTCCTCGATGATGGTCACATAGTCCTCTCCGATGCTCTCAAGCCTTTCCTGGTACTGGGCGATGAACTCGGCCTCGCCTGCCTCCCTTTCTTCAGCGGGAAGGGCCATGTAGGCTTTGGCGAAGTCGTTGAATCCGTTGATGACGGCGGCTTCCTGCCTGTCGTACTCCGAGAGTCTGGTGTTGAGCTCGGAGCCGGTCACGGTGCTGTCGGCCAGGTTGATCTGCACGGGCTTGCCGTCGTTGAAGATAGGGAAGGTCCAGTCCCAGCCTTCGATCTTGACCGAGAGGAAGGCGTCCTTTTCGGCCTTGCCCTTCATCTTGAAGCTGCCGTCGGCGATGACGGCGCTGTCGATGGGCGTTTCGCTGAGTCTGTCCATGAGATAGACGACGGAGCCGTCGTCCGGAGCGTTGTTTCCCGACACTTCATACTTTGCCTCGTTGCCGCTGCAGGCGATGGTGCAGGCAGCTGCAAGAGCCAGGATGATGATTGATAAGTTTTTCATATCTAATTGTTTAAATAAATAATTCACAGTTTGGCCGGCATTCATTCTTCTATAAACCACAAATATAGTGTTTTATTGTTTGGGATTGAAGGAGTTTTTTGATATCTTGGCAGAATGAAACCTAAAGCACTGTTCATCGGCGGGACCGGGACCATCAGTACCGCCATCACCGCAGCCCTGGCTGCCGAAGGAAAATGGGAACTGACCCTTCTCAACCGTGGTTCCCGCAGCAATGAAGTCCCTCAAGGAGTTAAAGTCATACAGGCCGACATCAACGACGAAGCGCAAGTGGCCGGCTTGCTGGAAGGCAGCTCCTGGGACTGTGTCTGCGACTTCATAGGCTTCGTGCCGGCGCAGGTGGAGAGGGACTGGCGGCTGTTCCGCGGCAGGACGCGGCAGTACATGTATATAAGTTCCGCCTCGGCCTACCAGAAACCCGCCGCAAGCCCGTTCATCACCGAAGGTACGCCGCTGGTCAATCCCTACTGGGAGTATTCCCGCAACAAGATCGCCTGCGAGGATTTCCTGATGGAGAAACACCGTCAGGAAGGCTTCCCCGTGACCATCATCCGCCCCAGCCACACCTATGGCGACCGTTCCGTCCCCCTGGGGGTCCACGGCGACAATGGCTCATGGCAGGTGCTGAAGCGTATGCTGGACGGGAAGAGGGTCATCATCCACGGAGACGGCAGCTCCCAGTGGACTCTCACCCACAATACCGACTTCGCCAAAGGCTTCATCGGCCTGATGGGCAACCCGCACGCGCTGGGCAACGCTTTCCAGATCACCTCCGACGAGACGCTCACCTGGAACCAGATATATGAGGTGATAGCCGGGAAGCTGGGCGTGGAGCTCAAGGCCGTCCACATCTCTTCGGAATTCCTGGATGCTGTGGGGCCCTACGACTTCCGTGGCGGGCTCATCGGCGACAAGGCTGTCACTGTCCTGTTTGACAACAGCAAGCTGAAGCGTGCCGTGCCCGGGTTCCAGGCCACTGTCCGTTTCGAAGAGGGTGTGTCCCGCACCATCGACCATATCCTCTCCCATCCTGAACTACAGGTCGAGGACCCGGACTTCGACGCCTGGTGCGACCGGGTGCTCGATGCGGTCGACAAGGCGAAGGCCTGGCTGGGATAGACGATATTTCCGAAATTTTATATTTTTGCGCGGTCAATCTTAAATAATATAGTTGTATGGAAGGATACAAAACAGTGGACATCAGCGCCTGGACCAAGGTGGGCGAAGGCGGGAACGGTTCCACTTACGTCAATCCCGAAGAACCGGGGATACTGCTCAAGACGAGCAACCACACCCTTTCCGACGGCACCCTTGAAGCCGTTTCCAAGGAATTCAATACCTCGAAGGCCATCTGCGACCTGGGGATTCCGACCCCGAAGATGCATGAGATCGTGCGCGTGGGAGAAGACTACGGCATCAAGAGCGAACTGATAGAAGGGAAGAAGTCCCTGTCGAAGATGAGCGGGGAGAATCCCGAAGCCATCGACAGTTACGCGGCAAGGATGGCCGGACTGGCGAAGCAGATGCACGGCACCCCGGCCACAGGCTGCGAATGGATTCCGTCCATGAAGGCCCTCATGCTGGAAGCCCTCGACAAGACCGAAATGATAGGCGGCAAGACGCTCAAGCGCGTGCGTTCCTTCGTGGAAGGGCTGGAAGACGCGCCCACCCTCCTGCACGGCGACTTCACCTTCAGCAATATCATCTTTGCCGACGACAAACCCTACTGGATCGACCTGGGCCGCGCCACGCACGGACTCCCGATGTTCGACCTCGGGCACTTCTATCTCTTCTGCAATATCTTCGCGAAGAAGCAGCGCGTGCAGGACATCGCCCACATGACCGGGGAGCAGATGGCGCGGTTCTGGAACAGCTTCGCCCTGGCATACAACGGCCCGGAAGGCCTCGAAGGATTCACGGCACAGTGCAGGCGCTTCGCCGGCCTGGACGTGCTCCTGCTGGGCTTCGTGCAGCACCTTTCCTTCTCGGAGCGCTTCTTCCTCGGCCAGCTGGCCAAGATGCTGACGAAATAGATATCGCCAGACGAAGCAGCAGGAACAGGGGCCTGCCTGCCAGGTATAGCCGGTCTTCGTAAAGCAGGTTTTCGTCGAAGAAAACGACCGCTTGGTCGAAAAGACGGACAGCCGTGGCTGTCGCATGGTACTTTTGCTACCGAGAAAAAGCGACAAGCCATGAAAACCAACGTGATGATTCTTTTGTCGGTCCTGCTGCTCGGCAGCGTGCCGACTTTTGCACAGACTACCATCGTTACCGGCCGGGTGCTGGATTCCCTGACGCGGGAGGGCGAACCTTCCGCCGTTCTGCAGTTCTTCCAGGCCCAGGGTCTGGAGAAGCCGGTGGCCTATACCACGGCCGACGAGGAGGGCCGCTTCTGGCAGCGGCTCGACGGCAGCGGCCGCTACGAGCTGCTGTTCAGCGGCGTAGGACGCATTTCCGAGCGCCGGGCTTTCATCATCCCGGGACAGACGGACACGCTCGACCTGGGCGAGATCCTGATCAGGGACGACGTGGAGATGCTCTCGGCCGGCCTGGTCGTGGCTCAGCGCCCGCTCGTGAAGATGGAGGTCGACAAGATGGTCTACAACGTGGCCGAAGACGTCGATTCCAAGACGTCCACCGTGCTCGACATGCTCCGCAAGGTGCCGATGGTCTCCGTGGACGGACAGGACAACATCACCGTGAACGGAAGCAGCAGCTTCCAGGTGTACGTGGACGGCAAGCCCAATCCCATGATGACGCAGAATGCATCTACTGTCTTCAAGATGATGCCCGCCTCGACCGTCAAGGACATCGAGGTGGTGACCAACCCGGGTGCCAGATATGACGCGGAAGGCGTGGGCGGCGTGCTCAACATCACCACCAACCGCGAGGCCACTGGCGGCGCTTCGGCAGCCGACGGCTTCTATGGCACAGTGATGGGGATAGGATCCACCCGCGGCGGCGGTGGCGGCGTGACGGCCAGCATGCAGAAGGGCAAGTTTGCGATGAGCCTCAGTGCCAACGGCATGTACAACATGATGAAGGGCACTGAGACCGAACAGGTGCGCCAGCAGGACAATGGCTTCTCCACGACCATGAACACATCTTCCGACATGAAGATGCCCATTGCGATGGTCAACGGCAGCGCCAGCTACGAGATCGACAGCCTGAACCTCGTGTCGGCTTCGCTCGGATTCATGTCGTTCGGCATGAAGAACGAAAGCGCGTTCACCAACACCATCCTCTTTGCTCAGGATGCCGGTTCTTACAGCTACACCGGTACTATGTCGAATACCAACAACCGCAACAACATCACCGTGGGCGCCGACTACCAGCATCTCTGGGCCAACGCCCCGGGCCGCAGTCTCGTGCTGAGCTACCAGTACAGCGGTGCGCCCGCCGTCAACAACAGCATCACGCGGATGGACGCCACTTCGTTCGCCGGCTTCGATTTCACCGACCGCAAGAGCGACGGCCGCACCGGCTCGAACGACCACACAGTACAACTTGACTTCACCACGCCGCTCGGCGGCAAACACACCCTTTCCACCGGCGCCAAGTTCCTGAACCGTCACAATTCCTCCGACCAGGACGACTACCTGTGGGAAGGCGGCTCCTGGCGCCACAATCCCGTCAGCAGCCTCAAGTATGACTTCTACAACCGCATCGCGGCGGCCTACACGGAACTCACCGGCAGCTACGGGGCCGTCAGCCTGAAAGCGGGCGTACGCTACGAGCATACCTGGCAGTCCTACTCCTCCTCCGCGCAAGCCGGCAAATTCAGCGTGAACTACGGCAATCTCGTCCCGAGCGCCAGCTTCCAGTGGAACCTGACTCCCACGCAGAATCTGGGCCTGAGCTACAACATGCGCATCTCGCGCCCCGGCATCTCGTACCTGAATCCCTACGTCGACACCTCCGACCCGACCGCCCGCACCTACGGCGATCCGGATCTCGAGGCGGAGCGCGGCCACACAGTCTCGCTGGTGTACAACTTCTATTCGCCCAAGGCGATGGTCAACGCGACCCTGCGCTACAATCATACCGGCAACGGCATCTCGTCCTACAGTTTCTATGACGCCGACAACATCCTGAACACCACCTACGGCAATATCGTCCAGAACCGCAACCTCGGCCTGAACATGTTCGTGATGCTCACCCCGACCGGCACGACGCGCATCATGCTCAACGGAGGCTTCGGCTACGGCGACCTGCGCAGCGCCCAGCTGGGCCAGCAGAATTCCGGCTGGAACTACAACGCGCTGCTGGGCGTGCAGCAGACGCTGCCCTGGAATCTCCGCCTGAGCGCCAACGTCATCACGATCGGGAAGCAGATCACCCTGCAGGGATGGTCGACGGGCTTGTCGATCGGTACGCTCGGCCTGACGAAGTCTTTCCTCGACGACCGCCTGAGCCTCTCCGTAAACGGCATGGTGCCGCTTGCCAGGGGCTTCCGGATGACGATGAGCTCGCACACCGCCGGCGCCGGCTTCACCTCCGACATGACCACCCGCATCCCGATGAGCGCCGTCACCTTCCAGATCAGCTGGAGTTTCGGCAAGCAGGGCAACTACACCACGAAGCGTACCCGCCGCTCCATCGAGAACGAAAGCCAGCTCAACACGACTTCCACCGCCGAGTCGATGGGTTCGGTGCTCCTTTAGCAGAATCTTCGGATGCCCGGCTCCGGCCGGGCATCTTTTTCGTATCTTTGCAACATGCAGACTCGAAGCCGAAACAATTTTATCGTCGACATAATCCAGCTCATCGTCTGGGCAGGCGTCTTTATCATCCCGTCCCTGGTAACCTGGACGATGCAGAGTTCCCTGCCTGCGGTGTTGAGCGTTCTCAAGGCGATAGCCAAGATGGTGGCGCCGATGGCGGTGCTATATTTCCTGAACTATTACCTGCTGGCCCCGAAGTTCCTATATGGTGGACGGAAGGCCTGGTTCTATGTCATCAACTTCCTGCTGATCGCAGGGTGGAACTTCTATCCTTTCGTCCTGCATGGACGGGAAGCCCTTCCAGTGGAGGTCATGGAGCAGTTCGGGGATAAGTTCTGGACGATCTTTGTGGGAGGATTTGTGGGGCTGATCTTTTTCCAGTGCCTGGTGGTCCTGGCCGCTGTCGGCGTCTGCTACGCGGTCCGGACGCGTGAGGCGCTGGTGCGGGCGGAGGAGGAGCGCCGCAAGAGCGCCGAGGCCGAGCTGACCTGGCTCAAGAACCAGCTGAACCCGCATTTCCTCTTCAATACGCTCAACAACATCTCCTCGCTCACGCAGATCGACCCGGAGCAGGCCCAGGACCGCATAGGCCAGCTCAGCGAAGCGCTCCGCTACGCGCTCTACGACAGCAATGCGGAGAAGGTGCCGCTGTCCGGCGAGGTGGCGTTCATGGAGAACTACATCGACCTGATGGCGCTGCGCTGCAACGAGAAGACGCAGGTGAGCCGCTCGTTCACGCTGCCCGACCACGAGGTGATGATCGCGCCGCTGCTGTTCATCTCGCTGATAGAGAATGCCTTCAAGCATGGCGTGAGCGCGCGCAACGATTCGCTGGTGAGGGTCGACCTCCACACTGAAGGATCGGATCTGTGCTTCGTGTGCGAGAACTCCCTGCTTGAGAATACGGCGGAGGACCGCAGCGGTTCCGGCATCGGCCTTGCCAACCTCAAGCGGCGTCTGGAACTCATCTATCCGGCTTCCTACTCCTATGACCAGCAGGTCGTTGACGGCCTGTACCGGGCGGAGGTACGCCTCAAAAACCAGTTGTGATGGAGTCGCTGCGCTGTGTCATCGTGGACGACGAGCCGCTGGCCGTCAGGATGCTGGAGAACTATGTGGAGCGGACGCCGTTTCTCTCTCTGGCCGCCTCTTTCACCGATCCGGTGGAGGCGCTGTCCCAGTTGAACGAACTGAAACCGCATATCCTGTTCCTGGACATCCAGATGCCCGATCTGGACGGGCTTTCGCTTTCCCGGATGGTGCCTTCGGCGACTCGCATCATCTTCACCACGGCGTTCAAGCAGTACGCCTTCGAGAGCTACGAGGTCTCTGCGCTCGACTTCCTGCTCAAGCCCATACGCTACCAGAAGTTCCTGGAGGCGGTGGGGAAGGCGCAGCAGTGGTTCGCCCTGACTGAGATCCCGGCGGATTCGCGCTCCTTCTTTGTCAAGGTGGAAGGCCGGATGCGGAAGGTCGAACTGTCGGATATCCTGTATGTTGAAGGGATGAAAGACTACGTCCTGATCCATCTGGCATCGGAACCGCAGCCGCTCGTGACCCACAACACGATGAAATCGATGGAGGAACAGCTCCCTGCCGAGGGTTTCATGCGGGTTCACCGCTCCTTTGTAGTGGCGCTCGACAAGATCGATTCCGTGACCCGTGACGGTGACCTGGTCATCGCCGCCCGCCTCATTCCCGTCACCGACAGCTATCGCCCCGCCTTCGAGCAATATCTCCGGCAACATAGCCTGAAATAACCGGCGTCCGGGTGGATTTCACCCGCCGTCCCGGTCAATGATACAGATAACTGGCCTTGCGCAGGTCCTTCAGGTTGCGGAAGGGCTTGGGCGGCTTGAGATAGCGGGCCAGGAAGGCGTATGTCTCGAAGCGGATCCCGCAGGCTTCCATCGTGTCGATGCGCTCGAATGAATGGGCGCCGGGCATCTTCGGGAAGACCTTGTACTCGAAGTCACGGTGATGGTAGGAGAGGGAGTCGATCATCCGCTGAACCTCCGTGACGCTCACGTCGTCGTCGTTCGCGCAGGTGACGATGCGCAGCGGCCGCGTCAGTTGTCTGGCGTAGGTGACAGGGGAGCGGCGGGCATATTCCTCCGGCTTCTCTTCCGGCGTAGCCCCAATGTGATACTCCACCGTGAAATTCTTGGAATAGTCCGGATGCTGGTAGCTTAGCCGGTAGCCCACGTCGCTCACGGGCACGCCGGCATAGCCGCAGGCGAACTTCTCCGGGTAGCGCAGGATGTTCATCAGCGTGATCATGCCGCCGTGGCTCCAGCCGATGATGCCCACGCGCTCCGGGTCTACGATGTCATAGCTCTCCACCATGTAATCGCGAGCCGCCATCACATCTTCGTTCTCCAGGCCTCCGTAGTCGATGTTCTCGTAGAAACTGCGTCCGTACCCGGTGCTGCCGCGGTAGTCCGGCGCGATGACTATATAGCCCTGCGCCACCATTTCCCGCAAGGGATGGACGGAGCCCGAGGAGAAGTTGCTGTGTACGCCGCCGTGCGGAAACACGAGCAGCGGATACTTCCTGTTCTGCTTCACAGCCTTCGGGATGAATACATAGGCCTGGAATTTCAGCTGGTTGTCGAGCAGTGAGTCGTTGAAAGCGATACCCGTCTGTTTCTGGTATGCCGGCGCGGGCCCTGCAAGACGTACAACGTCCACATATGCGATGTCGTCCAGTCGTTCCATCAGCAGCAGCGACTCGACCTTCCGGTCCACGGTTTGCGTGGCGAAACCGGAGTTGTTCTCCTGGCCGGTCGCATGCGAGCTTACTAGCAGCAGACACAATGTCATGAGTGGTAATAAAGCTTTCATGGATCTTAAAATTAGGTGATTTACAAAGATATATAAAAAATTGAAATACACGGAGCCGCAGGAATCCGGCGCCTGGCCTATTGGTCATTTGGGATTATTTCGGTAACTTCGCAGGACGATAGATATAAAGGTGGGATGTTATCTCCGCATACATTCAATATCTTCCTGGCGGTAATGGCCGTCATCGCGGTGGCAGTGTGCATCGCGCTGTACCGCGTGAATGCCGGATACGGGAAGTTCTATACGGAAAAATGGGGTCCTTCGCTCGACAACCACATGGGCTGGTTCCTGATGGAGGCGCCGGTATTCGTGGCGATGCTGCTGCTCTGGTGGTTCTCCGACCGGCTTGGCGACGTGGTCCGGCTGGTCTTCCTGCTCCTGTTCGAGATCCACTATTTCCACCGTTCGTTCATTTTCCCTCTGCAGTTGCGCGGACACAGCCGTATGCCTCTCTCCATCGTGCTGATGGGCATGGTGTTCAATACGCTGAACGCCCTGATGCAGGGCGGCTGGATATTCTACGTTTCCCCGGCGGACCGGTATCCACTGTCATGGCTCACAAGTGCGCCGTTCCTGTGCGGAACAATGGTCTTCGCCGCCGGCATGTTTATCAACATCCAGTCCGACAGTATCATCCGGCACCTGCGGCAGCCCGGCGACACGTCGCACTACCTGCCCCGGGGCGGGATGTTCCGCTATGTGACCAGCGCCAATTATTTCGGGGAGTTCATGGAATGGGTGGGCTTTGCCATCCTCACATGGTCGTGGGCGGGTGCTGTCTTCGCGCTCTGGACCTTCGCCAACCTGGCGCCGCGCGCCGCACGCATCCATGAGCTCTACCAGCGCGAATTCCCCGAAGAACTCGATACCGCGCACACCAAGTGCATGATTCCCTTCATCTATTGATATGATGGAATCCCCGATATTCACTCCCTTCAACATCGGCCCCGTGACCCTGCGGAACCGTATCATCCGCTCGGCCGCCTTCGAGAACATGGCGTATGGCAACAGACCCTCTCAGGACCTGTACGACTACCATGTGGCGGTAGCCCGTGGCGGGGTGGGGATGACCACGCTGGCCTACGCGTCAGTGAACCGGAGCGGCCTTTCGTTCGAAGGGCAGCTCTGGATGAGGGAGGAGATTGTCCCCGAGCTGAAGCGGATTACCGATGCCGTGCATGCCGCCGGTGCAAAATGCTCCATCCAGCTGGGCCACTGCGGCAATATGACGCACCGCTCCACCTGCGGCTGTATGCCCGTCGGCGCTTCGGGCGGCTTCAACCTGTACTCGCCGACCTTCGTGCGTGCACTCAAGGTTCCTGAGATTGATGCGCTGGTGGAAGATTTCGGACATGCCGTGGAACTGGCCAGGGAAGCGGGTTTCGACTGCGTGGAGATCCATGCAGGGCACGGCTACCTTATCAGCCAGTTCCTTTCGCCTTATACCAACCACCGCCGCGATGAGTACGGCGGTCCGCTGGAAAACCGGATGCGGCTGATGCGGCGCGTGATGCGGCGTGTCATGGAAGCGGCGGGCAACGACATTGGCGTACTCGTGAAAATGAACATGCACGATGGTTTCCGCGGAGGCATGCAGGAGGACGAGTGCCTTGAGGTGGCACATGAGCTGGAGCGGCTGGGAGTGCACGCGATTGTGCTTTCAGCTGGTTTTGTGAGCAGGGCGCCGATGGAAGTCATGCGCGGCGCCATGCCGCTCCGCACGATGGCCCACTATGTTCCATTTTTCAAATACTTGTGGTTCAAGCCATTGCTTTTGCTGGCCGGAAGGAGGATCATTCCGACCGTCCCATACCGGGAAGCCTATTTCCTGGAGGATGCGCTGAAGTTCCGCGCCGCGGTCAAGCTGCCCCTGATCTACGTGGGCGGCATGGTTTCCCGGCAGAAGATGGAAGAAGTGCTCGCCGCGGGCTTCGATGGCCTGCAGATGGCCCGGGCGCTGATCCGCGACACCGATTTCGTCAACAAGCTCCAAAGCGGAGCAGTCGACCGGAGCCCGTGCGGACATTCGAACTACTGTATCGGGCGGATGTTTACCCTTGAAATGAAATGCAACCGCTGCGTGCCCGAGCTGCCCGGGCGGCTGCGCCGGGAGGTGGAAGCGGCGGAGGAACGATGGAAATGAAGGGAAGGATCATCGTGACCGGCGCTACGGGAAGCATGGGGTCCGCAGCGACAGAGGCCCTGGCCCGCCAGGGGATTCCTGTGCTGATGGCCTGCCGTAATCTTGACAAGGCCGCGGCAGTGCGTGCGGACATCCTCCATCGCGTTCCCGGCGCCGACATCGAGGTACGGCCGTTGGACCTGGCCTCCATGGCCTCAGTGCGGGCTTTCGCTGAAAGCGTCGAACCCGGCTCGGTCACCGCGCTCTTCAACAACGCCGGCGTCATATCGAAAGGCTTCCGCCTGACGGAAGACGGATTTGAGAACACATTCTCTGTCAATTACTTCGGCCCATGGCTGCTGACGCTGCTCCTGCTGCCGAAACTGCCAAAGGACGCTCATATCGTGAATATGGTGTCGCTTACCTGCCGCTTCGTTTCGCTGGACGAGGGAGCCCTGCAGCCGGGCGAAAAAGAATTCAGCCAGCTCGGCACCTATGCCCGGTCCAAGCGCGCGCTGCTGTCGTTTTCCATGGAGCTGGCGCGGCGGTATCCGGACCTGCATGTCAACCTGGCCGATCCGGACGTCGTCGCATCCGACATGATCGACCTGGGCCACTGGTACGATCCGCTGGCCGACGTGTTGTTCAAGCCGCTGTGCAAGTCGCCGCAGGCCGGCGTCAGTCCGGCCCTGCGCGCCCTTGCGGAAGAAACGCACAACCGCTATTATGTGGGAAGGCAGAGCAGGGATATTCCGTCCCGGTATATCGACCCTTCGCTGGACGAAACGATCTGGAAGAAGACTCAAACGCTGATCAATGTGTAAAGATAAAACTATTTTCCAATGCAAGATTATCCGCAAATAGACCTGTCGGCCTGGACGCAAGTTGGCGAAGGGTACAACGGGCAGGCCTTCATCTCGGATGCCCATCCGGGGAAACTGCTGAAGCTGGTGCACGGCACCCTGGCATCAGCCGAAAAGGTTGAACAGGAATTCCATGCCTCTCAGGCGGCGTTGGAGGCCGGTCTGCCCGTGCCCCGGGTATATGAGATAGTAAGGAACGGGCAGGAGCACGGCTATATCTCCGAAAGGATAGATGACAAGATATCCTTGTCCCGCCTTTGTGCCGATGCCCCGGAGCGTATCCCCGAATATGCCGCCCTGATGGCCCGGCATGGCCACGAACTGCACGCGCATCCGCTCTCCGTGAGCCGCTATGTCCCTTCCCTCAAATCTCTCCTGCGGGAGGCCGTGGCCTATGCGCCGTTTGTGACAGAGTCCCAGAGAAGCCGCCTGGCTTCCCTGGTGGAGGAAATGGCCGATACGGCCACCGTCGTGCACGGAGACTTCCAGCCGGGAAACCTGATCCTGTCGCATGACAAGCCATACTGGATAGACCTGGGCTGGCTCTGCGTGGGAGACCCGGTGATAGACCTGGCCCATCTGTACAAGATGATGATGGAAGACAGCGTCATCCCTGCGGTACAGGACCTGACCCATATGACCCGGGAACAGATGGTTTCCTTCTGGCAGGAATTTGCCAAGGCCTATACCGGACAGGCCGATGTTTCGGCCCTGGAGCAGAGAATGCGTCCCTACGCCGCTCTGGATGTGGTGCGCACATACTTCTTCCATCCAAATGAGAATCCGCAGTTCCTTGCTTTCTGCCGGGGCCGGATGGATACGTTGTTGGGCTGACCGAGTCCAGGAGACTCATGAAAAGTGTTATGTCTGTGTCAATCGACCCAGGCACAGCAGCTGTACAATATGAGCCTGGACGAATGGTCCAGGCAGGGTTCAGCCTGGAATCCTTTTCCCAAAGGAGCAAGTGAAGAACAGCGTGTATGGGATAGCGCCAACCGCGGCATGAAGGTATTGGGGATTAATACCACCATGCCTGAATACGAACACCTGGCTGTACCCGGACCTGGCAAAGCGGCCGCGAAGATCGTGAGCCGGAACACGAACTCTATCATATGGACAAGAGTACGGCCCTCAATTTCTGGCAGGCATTCATGAGGGCTTATTCCGGAGCAGACCCCTGGTCGAGTGCCTGTTTGCATAGGCCAACCGTAGTAAATATCAGGTTTCTTACTCGAATCCGGGTTCGGGAAGCTTCGGGGCTTCCATCGGATGGCTGGCTCGCCACTGGGTGTAGAGGTCGTCGCCGAGGATCTTCTTAAGTTTCTTCTCCTGATTCTGGTTGTACTTCTCTATCTCCTCGATATCGACTTCGCCTGCCATCATCGGCGGACGGCCTCCCTGAGGACCCATACCACCCTGCGGCGGACGGCCACCGGGAGGCGGGCCTTGAGGTCTTTGGCCCTGGAAATCGGGACGGGATCCGCCGGGGAATTCGAAGTTCTCGCGACGGTAATTGATGTCACTTTTGTAGAATTTGAGCAGTTTCTTTACCTGCTTGTCGGTCAGAGGAAGTTCTTCCGCCATACGGTCAACCTTGAGCTGGGCTTCCTGTTCCACAGTAAGCTGTGGTTTTGGCTGGGCTGCCGCACTCAATGCGACGGTAAGAGCAACGGCGATAAGAATTGTTTTTCTCATAGTACACTAATTTTTTGCCGGGTATTAGGCAAGTATCGGGCCAAGGCAGATGGACTCCAGTTTCTCACGGTTCTGCGTCGGTCCGTTTCTCCATTGCCGCTCATTCGGTAGTTATAACAGGAGAATTACCGATTTTTTTTACATTTTTTAAAATATCGCTTGCGATATAAAAATAAAGTCGTATATTTGCATCGTGAACGATACAAATAACAACTAAAAAATAAACATCATGGACTTTACTACTACAATCAAGATCTCTCAGATGATCATCAATGAACTTGCCGGCAGCGCTTTCGTGCACAAGATGCAGGGACAACTCTTCAAGAGCCAGGGCTTCACCAAGCTTGGTGAGAAGTACATCGGCCACTATACAGAGGAAATGGGCTGGGTGGAGAAATACACCGACCGCCTGCTGGACCTCGGTGTAGTCCCCGAAGTAAAGGTGTGCAGCGAAGCCAAACTGATTGAAGACCCTAAAGCTTATATTCAGGCCGACCACAAGCTGCAGAAAGAAGGTGTGGAAACGCTCTACAAGGCCATGCCCGCTCTTGCTGGCGACCCCACCACCTATGACCTTACCAAGGCATATCTGCTGGACGAGGAAGAGGATCAGTACTGGGACGAGGAGCAGCTCGACCTTATCGAGAAGATCGGTTATCAGAACTGGCTTGTAAAGCAGCTGTAATATGGCAAAGATTTACGATTTCAAGGCCCTGAATAACAGGGGCGAAGAATTTGACTTCGCACAGTTCGAAGGCAAGGTTCTGCTGATTGTCAACACCGCATCCAAGTGTGGCTTTACTCCTCAGTACGACGGCCTCGAGGCTCTGTACCAGAAGTATAAGGATAGGGGACTGGCCATAGTGGGATTCCCCTGCGACCAGTTCGCCCACCAGGAGCCCGGCTCTGACGAGGAGATTGCGGAGTTCTGCCGCATCAATCACGGCGTCACCTTCCAGCTGATGCGCAAGATTGAAGTGAATGGTCCCGATGAGCATCCGGTATATACCTATCTGAAATCGGCCGCTCCCACCGAGGAGTACAAGGGTCTGAAGGCCAAGGCGACGCAGAAGTTGCTTAAGGGTCTGAGCAAGAGCGTGGAAAAGGACAGCGATATCCTTTGGAACTTCACCAAGTTCCTGATCAATCGCGACGGCACCATCGTCAAGCGCTTTGCGCCTGTGGCAGAACCGGCTTCGTTCGAGAAGGACATCGAAGAAATGCTCTGATGGAAGAAAAGTTCAAACTGGAAAACCAGCTCTGTTTCCGGCTGTACACTGCTTCCCGTCTGATAACCCAGGCGTATCATCCGTTGCTGGGCGAGTATGGACTCACGTATCCGCAGTACCTGGTGCTGCTGGTGCTGTGGGAGAAGGACGCGCAGCCGGTAAATGACATTGCCAAGCGCCTGCTGCTGGAGACCAATACCGTCACGCCGCTTCTCAAGCGGATGGAGACCGAAGGTATTGTGTCAAGGAGCAAAGGCAAAGAAGACGCCCGGCAGATGATTGTAAAGCTCACCAAGAAGGGACGCGACCTTCAGAAGAAGTTGACCGATGTCCCCGAGACTGTGGGCAACGCCGTCATTTGCGAAAGTGTAACTCCGGAAACCGTCCCCGGTCTCTTCGGCATGCTGGACGACATCATCGAACAACTCAAACAATAACCAAATCCCTCTCATCATGAAAGAAAAAGTATTACAGGCCATGCGCGAATTCGGCGCACCCGTGAACGCCGGTAGGATCGCCGAAATCACCGGTATCGACCGCAAAGATGTTGACAAGGTGTTCGCTGAACTCAAGAAGGAAGGCGCCATCGTCTCTCCCGTCCGCTGCAAGTGGGAGCCCGCCCAGAAGTAAGCCTTCAAAGCACTTACGATATGACCAAGTTCAAATGCCCCTGCAAATACACCTATGACCCTGAGAAGGGAGACCCCAAACAGAACATCCCTCCGGGAACGCCTTTCGAGGACCTTCCCGACGACTGGCGATGCCCGCGTTGCAAACAGCCCAAAGCAAGGTTCAATCCGGCATAAACCCTTTTATTGAGGCGAACAAACAGTCCCCTGGCTTCCTTAATACGTAAACCAGGGGACTTCTTTGTTAAATTCGGATTTATCGTTAGATTGGCATTCCATCCGGAATCGGCGGCATGGCGCCCTCGCGGGTGCAGACATAGGCGGCCACGTGGACGGCGACGCCGTGCGCCTCGCGGCTGGATGCACCTTTTAGGAGGCTTACTACGAAAGCTCCCGTGAAGGCATCTCCAGCGCCTACCGTGCTTTTTACCTTTACGGTAGGGGTTTGCAGGAATGAATGACCTCCTTCCCAGAGTATCTCGCTGCCTTCGGCTCCCATCGTCACGATGAGAATCCGACAGCCGGCCATGACCATCACGTCCCTGCAGGTGCGCCGCCCAGGCGCTTGCTGTCCCCGAACTTATCCCATAGGATTTCACCAAGTCCGACTACGTATTGATTCTTATTCATAACAAAAGGAGTCAGCATATTGTAGCGAGAGCCAGCAGCAGAATCAGGCATGGAAAGACGGGCAGGATATGTTTGATGGTACAAATTTGAGATAAAGATAAGAAAAATCAGTAAAATTGATGACGTTTCGTCGGAATTAGTGTATATTTGCTCTTGCGATTCGTCGGAATTTCCGTTGAATTTGTTTTCTGATTCGTCAGAATTTTTGTGATTTTTGTAGTAGGATTCGTCATAATCAATGTGCAATGAAGAGAGAAGTATACGCGAAACTGCTTGAATGGAAATCTCGCAAAGACCATAAGCCCCTGGTTTTGGATGGAGCCCGCCAGGTAGGGAAGACATACATTCTCAAAGAGTTCGGGTCAAAGGAGTATAAAAGCGTTTCCTATGTCAACTTGGACAGGGATGCCGTGGCAAAGTCTATTTTCGAACCGGACCATGACATTTCACGGATTCTCCGTACCCTTTCCGCCCATACGGGCGTGGACATTGTGCCGAAAGACACCCTCCTCATCATCGACGAAATCCAGGAGAGTGCCGCTGCCCTCGGCTGCCTGAAGTATTTCAAGGAAGACTTTCCGCAGTATGATGTGGCCGTCGCGGGCTCACTACTCGGTATCTCCATCCATCAGGGCCAGTCCTTCCCCGTGGGTATGGTGGAGCTGGTCCGGATGTTTCCGATGTCACTGCATGAATTTCTGGATGCCACGGGCAACGAACAGCTGTCCCAGTTGCTTCTCAACTGTGACTGGGCTGGCGTGAACCCCCTCAGCCAAAAGTATATCGACCTCCTGCGCCAATACTATTATGTCGGAGGAATGCCGGAGGCTGTGGCTGGATACATAGAGGGGAAGGGGTTGAATGCCGTCCGCAAGATCCACAAAGACATACTGGCAGGGTACCGTAAAGACTTTTCCAAGCATGCGCCGAAGAGGGAGGTGCCCCGTATTGAAATGGTCTGGGACTCGCTCCCTTCGCATCTGGCCAAAGAAAACAAGAAACTCATCTATGGCGCGATCCGCAAAGGGGCACGTGCCAAGGATTTCGAGGTGGCCATCACCTGGCTGAAGGACGCCGGGCTCATCTATAAGATTCACCGCGTTTCCAAGATTGAATACCCGCTCAAGTTTTATGAGGACTTCGACGTTTTCAAGGTATTCCCACTGGACGTGGGCCTGCTGGGTGCCATGGCCGATGTGCCGGCATCCCAGATGATGGTGGGCGATAATATTTTCAAGGAATTCAAGGGCGCTTTCACGGAGTGCTATGTCAATGAGCAGCTGGCCCGTATCCAGATACCGACCTTCTACTATTCGTCCAACGAGTCGGAAGTTGAGATTGATTTTGCTGTCCAGACTGAGAAACGAGTCATCCCCATGGAGGCCAAGGCGGAAGAGAATGTCAAGTCCAAATCCCTCAGGACCTATATTGACGAGAATCCAGACCTGAAAGGGCTGCGTGTCTCGATGAAGAACTACATCGACCAGGGATGGATGGAGAACCTTCCGCTTTATGCCATAGAAGGTTACCTCCGGGCTGAAGGATTCCCGGTCCCGGAGAAAGGTGAATAATGAATTAGGTAATTTGGCAGTCAGATAAATCGGAACATGCTGGTGCTCCTTCCGGTCCAACTGCTGGACCGGAAGGAGCAGTTGGAAGACAGATGAATTCAGATGGGAGTGCTCGGGATTGTGCTCGGCGCCGGGGGCGCCTGCGCATTAGCTCCCTGTGGTCGCTGCTTTCGGCCCAAAGGGCCTCAGGTCCCCGGGCCTACGGCCTTCATCTATTGCAAAGTATTGAAAATCAAGGAGCCGGTGGGGCCTGAAAGAACCCCGCTTTTGCGGGGCGGCCGAAGGCCGAGGGGTCTGGGGATGTGCCCCAGATAAAAAAGGGCGGCATAGCCGCCCCAGTCACAAAAAAGAAGGAAAAGCCTTGGCTTTTCCTTCTTTTTTGTGACTCCCACGGGATTCAAACCCATAACCTTCTGATCCGTAGTCAGATGCTCTATTCAGTTGAGCTAGGGAGCCAGGTTGTAGCCCTGGGCTACTCTGCGGCTTCGGCCTTGGCGGCGGAGCCGCGCTTTTTCTCCTTGATACGGGCTTTCTTGCCGGTCAGGCCGCGGAGGTAGAAGATACGTGCGCGACGGACCTTACCAACCTTGTTGACCTCGATCGAGTCGATGAAGGGGGAGTCGAAGGGGAAAATACGTTCCACGCCGATTCCGTTGGACATCTTGCGGACCGTGAAGGTCTTGGAGATGCCGGCGCCGCGCTTCTGGAGCACGATGCCGCGGAAATTCTGGATACGTTCCTTCACTTCGCCCTTGGCGGAGACTTCCTTGATCTTGTAAGCCACGGTCACGGTGTCACCGGCCTTGAACTCGGGAAAACCCTTTTTTTCTTGTGCCAGCGCATCGCAGGCAACTTTCATCAAATCCATAGTCTTAAGTATTAACCGAAACTCTTCAGTGCAACGTTGCTGGATTGTCTCTCATCTCTTTCGCAAGAGGTTGCTTCGTTTTCGGGACTGCAAAAATACTAATTATTTTCTTACCTGCAATTTTTTTTCGCTTTTTTATTCAAAATAAAGGTCTCCGAAGCATTCCGGACGGTGAAAACTGGGCTTGGGCCAGACTACAGGGTTCCAGCTGAGGTAGTGGGGAACCGCAGTCTCGTCGCCGCACTTGTAGAAGTTGGCCTTGACGGTCCTGCCGCTGAAGCCGGGCAGGTCCTTGTCGACCAGGGCGTAGAGTTCCTTCGGAATGGCGATGGTGAGGGTCCAATCGTGCATGCCCCCGCGCCTGCCGAAGGCTTCGCTTCCGAGGGAGGAGAGCCTGCGTATCCGGCTGATGACGGAGTCGTCGCCGTGCACGCGCTCGCCCCCGAGCGGGCCGTAGTCGAAGGTGCCGTGGCCTATGCAGTTCATCTCCAGGTTGAAATAGCTGGGGTCGGAGGGCGAGGGGATCATGAAGAACTCCACGCAGTCATCCTTGTATGGCTGGCCCCCATAGTCGTAGTCGAATGTGGCTGTAAGGCCTTCCTGGCGCACATGGAACTGGAGATAGATCTCGCTGTCGGAGTGCATGATGCGGAAGCGGACTTCCGGACGGGCGGGGAATTCCGGCCAGTTTACCTGGTCGATGGGGTTCCAGGGTATCGCTTCCTGTTCGAAGCGGGCGGCCACCTCTTCTATCGGAGGGGCAGGCGTGGAAAAAGCCACGCGGGCGACGATGAGTGTCATAAGCATCAGTTTCACCACACAAAGTTAGGAAATTAAGGATAAAACCCGTATATTTGTACGATAAATCAAAGAATCCAAACAATTAATTACTACTATAAGTCTATGAAAAGAGTCTATCGATTCGGAGGCAAGGAAGCTGAAGGCAACGGCCAGATGCGCAACCTCCTGGGCGGTAAAGGCGCCAATCTCGCGGAAATGTGCACTTTAGGCATTCCGGTCCCCGCAGGTTTCACCATTACAACGGAATGCTGCACAGAGTATTACGCACTGGGCGGCGGATATACTGAAGAACTTCGCCGCGACGTGGCCGCGGCCCTCAAGGCCACCGAGGCCATCATGGGCAAGAAGTTCGGAGATCCGAAGAACCCCCTTCTGGTAAGCTGCCGCAGCGGCGCCCGCAGCTCGATGCCGGGCATGATGGACACCATCCTCAACATCGGTCTCTGCTCGGCCACCATCCCGGGCATGATCGAAAAGACGCAGAATCCCCGTTTCGTGTACGACGCCTACCGTCGCCTCATCATGATGTATTCCGACGTGGTGATGGAGAAGGCCGAGGGCATCGAACCCGAGGACGGCAAGGCCATCCGCCAGCAGCTCGACAAGATGATGGAGGACCTCAAGGAAGCCAGGGGCTACAAGTCCGACACCGAGATCACGGCCGAAGAGCTGAAGGATCTCGCCGAACGTTTCAAGGTCCGTATCAAGGAGGTGCTCGGCGTCGAGTTCCCCGACACGGCCGAAGCCCAGCTCTGGGGTTCCATCGGCGGCGTGTTCAAGTCCTGGAACGGCAAGCGCGCCATCAAGTATCGCCAGATCGAAGGCATTCCCGATGACTGGGGCACCGCTGTCAACGTGCAATCGATGGTCTTCGGCAACATGGGCGACACCTCCGCCACCGGCGTGGCCTTCTCCCGCAACCCGGCCAACGGTGACAACAAATTCTACGGCGAATGGCTCATCAACGCCCAGGGCGAGGATGTGGTCGCCGGTATCCGCACCCCGAACC
>CAJONI010000002.1 GCA_905235995.1 uncultured Bacteroidales bacterium | reverse complement strand
TTTCGAGGTTCGGATTGAGAATACAATTCTTAGGGGGAGCGACCGCTGTACATTCCGAATAATGCGGTTAAGCGAAAGCAGAATCAGGCTCGCTTGAATTATGCTGAGCGATAGCATTATGCGCGTTGGCGAATAACAAGACATGAAGGTTAATGAATTAAATATCGGCCCTACGCCGGCGCTGCTCATGGACGAAAAGAGCGAAAAGGTATTCCTTTATGTACAGGGGTTGCATGGGCGAAAGGAAGAAGCCTTGGATTTTGCGGAAGTGGCTGTGCCAAAAGGTTATCAGATATTGAGTATCGACTTGCCTGTAGAGCGCGAGCCTTGGGAAGTGCTTCCTTTGCTGAATGAGGTTCGAGATTTTCTTTACGAGAATTGGAAGAATGTGTCCGTCCGTGCCAACAGCATCGGCGCATGGTTCGCTTTGTTGGCATTCCAAAACATGAAAGTTGAACAGGCATTGCTTGTCTCTCCGATTCTCGATATGAAGAAGTTTATCGAGCTGATGCCACAGCGCGAGGACGACTATTACGAGTGGGTTGTCAATCATCCGATTACACGTTGGGATGCATCCACATACATCCTTCGTCCAGCAGTAGACCCGGTAGTCAGCGAGGAAGTAGGACGCGACTTTATCAACCAGCACCAGTGCCAAGTCACCCTAATGCCAAACGGGGAGCATTGGTTCCATACGCCAGAACAGCTTGCTTTTATGAAGACGTGGGAAGAAAGGATCGTTTCGGTTTGAAACATCTGCCTGATGGTCATAACTGCGATTAGTGTCGAGTGACGGTAACGTCCCATTCTTTGGCCCGCTACCGTCAAAAATGGCCGATTTTGACGGTAGCCTGCCAGATTTTGGGACGGTACCATCACTGAGGGCTTGTTGAAATGCATAGCGAATAGTAAATTTGTCATCCAATAGCGTGAGGATGTCCGAACACTGGGAAATATACGCCGACTGGAATCCGTGGCACGGGTGCACCAAAATCAGCCCTGGGTGCAAATACTGCTATGTGTATCGGCAGGATGTGATGTATGGCAGCGATGTCTCCAGCAGCGAGTGCCGCAAGACGGGAGCTTTCTATTTGCCTATCAAGCGGAAGCGCGACAAGTCATGGAAGATTGAGAGCGGCAAGGTGGTCTTCACCTGTTTCACCTCCGATTTTCTGTTGAAAGATGCAGACCCGTGACGGGAGGAATGCTGGCTGATGATGAAGCGGCGGAGCGATCTATGGTTCTACTTCTTTACAAAACGCATTGACCGTTTCATGGAATGCGTGCCGGAGGATTGGGGCGATGGCTACGACAATGTCATCGTGGGATGCACCGTTGAGAACCAGGCGATGGCCGACTATCGTCTGCCCATCTTCCTGTCACTCCCCATCAAGCACAAGAGCATCATCGCATCGCCGCTGATCGCGCCACTCAACCTCACATCTTACCTGAACGAAACTATAGAGGAGGTTTCTGTCGGCGGCGAGTCCGGCGTGGACGCCAGGCCGTGCGACTACGACTGGGTACTATCCATCCGCGAACAATGCGTTGCACGCGGCGTCCCCTTCCGCTTCCACCAGACCGGCGCCCATTTCATCAAGGACGGGAAAGCGTACTATGTCCGCCGCTGCTACCAGCTCAGCCAAGCCCACAAAGCCAACATCGACTACAAAATCGGCAAGTACCTTGCGCCCGAGACCGTGCGATACGAATGGAAAGACAGTGACTATCACGATTAAAATAATGGGAACTGAAAGTATGAAGTATAAGTTTGGATTTGATGTCTGGGCTCTGTTCCTGTTCCTGCTGGTGATGGTCGCGACCTTCATCTGGATGGCTGTTCCGGCTCCGGATGATACTACTACAACGGCATCAGCAGCTCTTGGACCATCCTTCTGCTGACCCTCCCGCCTGCCTGGCGCTCATCCTCTATGCAGCCGACAGGAAGAATCTTCCAGCTGTGCTGCTGGCCACGGGCTTTGCCATCTGCCATCTGATCTTTGTCCTTGTGAACTTCATGTAATTGCGGGCTTGCCGAACCGGAAAGAGATTGTAATATTTGCATTTATCTATGGCTAAGACAAACGTTTATCTGGAATCCAAGCCCCGTTACGAGATATTGGACGGGCTGCGCGGTGTGGCCGCCCTGATAGTGGTGGTGTTCCACATCTTCGAGACCTACAGCAAGGGACCCGCCGAGCAGATCATCAACCACGGCTACCTGGCGGTGGATTTCTTCTTTGTTCTTTCCGGCTTTGTGGTGGGTTACGCCTACGACGACCGCTGGAACAAGATGACCACCTGGGGCTTCTTCAAGCGCCGTCTCACGCGCCTCCACCCGATGGTGATTGCAGGGACGCTGGTGGGTGCAGCGCTCTTTTTCCATAGCGGCAGTGCCTTCCCGCAGACGCAACAGATTGAATTGGGAAAATTTCTCCTTTGCCTTGTAATGGGCCTGCTGATTATCCCGTGCCCCAACAGCCTGGACATCCGCGGCTGGGGTGAGCTCAACTCCTTCAACGGCCCCGTATGGACACTCACCCTGGAATACATCGGCAACATTCTTTATGCATTCATCCTGAGGCGTCTGCCAAACATTATACTGGCCATCCTGGCAGCGTGTTGCGCCTTCTTAACGCTGGACGTGACGCTGGGATGGAACGTCTTCGGCCTGTTTGAGCATCCCCATTATACGGTCATCGGCGGCTGGAGCCTGACACCGGACCAGATTTACATCGGCTTTACGCGCCTGCTGTATCCTTTCCTCTGCGGCCTGCTCATTTCCAGGCTTCTCCGCACCCGGAACAATCCCATTCATCTGAAAGGCGGCTTCTGGTGGTGCGGCCTGGCCATCGGTTACGAACGTGAATTCCGGGGCAAGGGCGCCGGTGTGCGCACGCACATGCTGGTTGCTATGGGCGCCTGCCTC
>CAJONI010000001.1 GCA_905235995.1 uncultured Bacteroidales bacterium | reverse complement strand
GTCGTCGACCTCATAGGGGACGAGTCCGTAGGCTATCCCCGCCGCGTCGAGCAGGCGCACGGCATTGGTCTTGGACAGCTGTTCGCTATTCTTCGCCATGGCCGTCTTCGTGACCGTGCAGGTCGGAGAAGGAAAGAACCAGGCGGAGCACCTGGCCGTAGTTCCTGGTGCCTTCGGCAATGCCGTTGCCGCGCAGGAAGGCATTGTACATATTGTGCTGCAGGCGTGAGAGCCAGGGCCAGCGCATTTGCATCCAGTGGAGCTGCGAGGCTTCAACGTCGGCCTTGACCTCGGGGATCAGGCCCGCCCACCATGCCTGCCAGGCCTCTTCGCCGAGCAGGGAGCGGATGTTGCCGCCGGTCGAGTTGAGGAGCGAGAACCAGGCGCTGTAGCGCATGGCCTGGCTTTCGGCTGCACGGCAGGCTTCGAAAGCCCAGAAATTGGCTTCCGCCTCGCTGCTGACACCCAGCACGTGGGCGTACTCGTGTGCGAATACCGAAGGGTATTCCACGGGCAGGGCGTCGGCGTTGACGTGCATCTCGTCGAAGAAGGGGCCTATGAAGCCCAGCACTCCTACGCCGGAATAGAGCCGGTTGAAAGCCAGCCGCTTGGGATGGTGCCAGGCGCGCGGCTTGCAGAGGCCGGCCTCGGGCGGGAGTTCTGCGTACCATGCTTTCACATGCCGTTCCACGGCCTCCCGGTCCACGTCCCTGGCATCGCACCAGTTCTCATTCAGCTCCCGGGCGAAGATGTCCATGAACTCCTGAAACTCAGCCTCTTCGTATGGGGTCGGGATGGTGCCGAGACGGGTGTAGACATCGCTTCGCAGGTAGTTGAATCCCCAGCCCAAGTAGAACCAGAGAATGACGGCAAGCAACAGGCCGGCCTCGCCCAGGAGGCAGCGCCACCAGGGTTTCTTCCTTACTATCGACCTGACGATGATCCACGGAACCGCGACGACGGCGGCGATGACCACCCATTCGGTCAATGAGAAACCGAAGGGCGATCCCAGCCACGAAAGTGCTGCCGATACGCCGGGGTAGATGCGGTTCGCGTAGAAATCGCCGAAGGGCATTACTTGAGGATGCTTTTGAGTATTTCCTGGGTCACCTTGCGGGTGGCGGTGGTGGCGGCAGTCTGGGCGGCTTTCTTTGCGGCGGTGCCGAGGACGGAAGTGTCTTTTTTGCCGGAGCTTTTCTTGGAGGACGACTTCTTGGAACCTCCGCCTATGTTCTTGGCCACCTGCGTGGCGGCGCTGCGGGCGAAGCTGGTGGCGGCTGCGGCCACCATCGTGCCAAGGATCGTACGGCCCACGCTGCTTTTCCTGCTGTTCTTCTTCTCTTCCTTCTCCCTGGCTTTCGCAGCTTTCTCCTCTTCGATGGCCTGGCGTTCGGCTTCCTTCTGCTCTTCGAGCTGCTGGTTCACCTCGGAAAGCACTTCATAGGCGCTTTCACGGTCGAAGGCCTTTTCGTAGTCCTTGATCTTCTGGGGGGCGGCGGCCTGGATGTCGAGCCTCTGTCCGGCGGTGATGGCGCCGATCTGGCTGAGAGGGAAGAGTATCTTGGCGCGCTCCACTATGCCCGGCGCGCCTTTCTCGTCGAGGAAGGAGACGAGGGCCTCGCCGGTTCCGAGGTCCAGGATGGCGTCTTCGGTCTTGAAGGCGGGGTTGGGGCGGAAGGTCTGCGCGGCGGCGCGGACGGCTTTCTGGTCCTGGGGGGTGAAGGCGCGCAAGGCGTGCTGCACCCTGTTGCTGAGCTGGGCCAGGACGCTGGCGGGGACGTCGCTGGGTACCTGGGTGATGAAGTAGATGCCCACGCCTTTGGAGCGGATGAGCCTTATCACCTGTTCGATCTTGTCGACCAGGGCCTTGGAGGTGCCGTCGAAGAGCATGTGGGCTTCGTCGAAGAAGAACACGAACTTCGGGAGCTCGAGATCGCCGACCTCGGGGAGGCGGGCGTAGAGCTCGGTCATGAGCCACAGCAGGTAGGTGGAATAGAGCTTGGGATTGAGCATCAGCCTGTCGGCGGCCAGGACGTTCATCACGCCGCGGCCGTTCTCCACTGCGAAGAGGTCTTCCACGTCGAAGGCGGGTTCGCCGAAGAATCTGTCGCCGCCTTCGCTCTCTATCTGGAGCACTGCGCGCTGGATGGCGCCTATGCTGGCCGAGGTGATGTTGCCGTAGTTGGTGGTGAACTTCGAGGCGTTCTTGCCCACGAAGTCGAGCATGAGGCGAAGGTCTTTCAGGTCGATGAGCAGCAGGTCGTTGTCGTCGGCGATACGGAACACGGAGTTGAGTACTCCGGCCTGGACGTCGCTGAGCTGCATGAGCCTTGCCAGGAGCTGGGGGCCCATTGCCGAGACTGTGGCTCGCATGGGGTAGCCTTGTTCGCCGAAGACGTCATAGAAGCGGGTGGGGCAGCCTGAGAACTGCGGGTTTTCGATGCCGAATTCTGGCATGCGTTTCTCGATGAAGCCGCTGAGGCGGCCGGCCTGGCTGATGCCGCTCAGGTCGCCTTTCATGTCGGCCATGAAGCAGGGGACTCCGGCCTGGGAGAAGGTTTCGGCCATGACCTGCAGGGTGACGGTCTTGCCGGTGCCGGTGGCGCCGGCTATCAGCCCGTGCCTGTTTGCCATTTTCCCTATGAGATTGACATTTCCGTTGTCACTGTGCGCAATGTAAAGTTGTCCGTCTTTTAACATATGTTTTTGTTTTATATATCAAATAATATCAATCTGCGGGCTTCGCGGCTCTGGTGTTGCGAAGCCTCGCAGAAAAATGCTCGGCTTACGCAACACCACCCGCCGCTACGCCCTAATCGCCAGACATATTACTATCTAAATTGGATATATCCACCATCATCTGTTATTGTGAGGTCGATCTGGCGGCCGAGGTAGAGGCTGAGGTTGGGGTGTTCGTGGCCGGCGGGGAAGCCGAAGAGGACGGGCTTGCCGGCGGGCATGTATTCGCGGACGAGCTCGAGCGCCGTGCGCTGCCATTCCTTTTCGCCCTCCGTGTCGGTGAAATAGCCGACGATGATGGCCCCGGCCCGCTCGAAAACCCCTCCCTGCTGCAAAGTAAGCAGCATGCGGTCGAGATTGTACATCCTCTCGTCGACATCTTCGATCAGCAGTATGTCGCCCTCATTCATGCGCACTTCCCAGGGAGTCCCAAGACAGGAACAGACCAGGCTCAGGTTGCCGCCAAGGAGCCTGCCGCCCGCACGCCCCGTCTGGCTGAACGGGTGGCTGGCCGTGCGGTAGGAGCACAGCTCCCCGAAGAGCGCCTTGCGCAGCGACTCTTCGCTGACCCGCGAATCTTCTCCCAGGGTGCTTGGCATCGCCCCGTGTATCGATTCTATCCCATAGCTCTGCAGCACCGCATGCAGCACGGTGATGTCGCTGAAACCCACCAGCCACTTCGGATGCACCCTGAAAAGGGAAGTGTCGACCGACCTGACGGCATGCATCGAGCCGTAGCCGCCGCGGAAGGAGATGATGGCCTTCACTTCCGGGTCGAGCAGGGCCCCGCACAGGTCGGCTGCACGATCTTCCTCGCTTCCGGCGAACCCGCCGGGCATGCTGTCATACAGATGCCTGCCAGTCTTGACCTTCAGCCCCCACGACTCCAGCAACTCCTTCCAGTGCGTGGCTTTGCGGCTCTCTTCGTTCAGGGCCGATGCGGGAGCGACCACCGCGACAGTGTCGCCTCTCTTCAGGAATTCGGGACGGATGTACTGGTCCATGGGGCGTTCTTTCATTTTTTGAGTTTTCTCTCATTGCAAAGGTAGCATATTTTGACTATATTTGTGGATTGATTCACTAAACTAAACATGGAGCTCATCCCGATTCATTGGTGGAGAAAGGAATTCCGTAATTTCAGGATTTCCCGATCCAGCTTCTTCAAACAGCCCTGGGCCAACGGTGTGGTGCTCCTTGCCTGTGTGGTCGTGGCCATGCTGCTGGCCAACCTTCCCTTCACCAAGGATATCTATCACGCCGTCCTCCTCACGGAAATGACCGCCAATATCATCTCTCCCGGCGGCACCGTGGAATGGGTATTCCCCCACGGCATGACGGTGGAGAAGTTCATCAACGACATCCTGATGGTGGTGTTTTTCTTCACCGTCGGGCTGGAAATCAAGCGCGAGATCGTGTGCGGGGAACTGTCTTCCTTCAAGAAGGCCATACTGCCCGTGATCGCGGCTTTCGGCGGAGTGCTGGTTCCCGCGCTGCTCTTCACCGTGGTCAACCAAGGTACACTCGCGGCCTCCGGCTGGGGCATTCCCACCGCGACCGACATCGCCTTTGCAGTGGGCATCCTTTCCATCCTCGGCGACAAGGTGCCCATTTCGCTCAAGGTGTTCCTCACAGCCCTGGCCATAGCCGACGACCTTGTCGCAATACTGGTGGTAGCCATCTTCTACGGAGGCCAGATCAACCTCCCTCTGCTCGGCATCGCCTCTTTGGTGATCCTCTTCGTGGTGCTGATGAACCGTTTGGGCGAAAAGCGCACGGGCCTTTATATAGTACCTGCCATAACAGTGTGGTTCCTGTTCTATTACAGTGGGATACACGCCACGATGTCGGGTGTCGTGATGGCCATGCTCATCCCCATGGAAGCCCGCTACAGCCAGACCAAGTTCCAAAGGGAGAGCCGAAGGATCTATGCCGGGCTTAAGTCATCTGAGGCTGATCGCATCGATGAGGTCTTTCCCAGCACCCGGGAGCGCCACTATCTGAGGGAGCTCAGCAAGTTGAGTGTCAGAACTATCCCGCCGTCCTACCGACTTGAGCACCTGCTCAATCCCATAGTGAATTTCATCATCATGCCTATCTTCGCCCTGGCCAATGCCGGAGTCGAGATCAAGGACCCTTCGCTCTTCAACGTCTTCAGGGCTATAGATCCAGTCACCGGAAGCGTGGGCCTGGGCATCTTCCTGGGGCTCGTGCTCGGCAAGCCCATAGGCATCACCCTGGCCTCGTGGCTGGCCATCAGGTTCAAGGTTGGGGCCATGCCGGCAAAGGCGAACTGGCCCATGCTTTTCGCAGTGGCCTGCCTCGGCGGCATAGGCTTCACGATGAGCATCTTCGTAGATACCCTGTCATTCGCTGGCCCCGGAATCGACCCGGAAATCACCCATACCCTGCGCGATGCAGGAAAGATCGCGGTCCTGCTGAGTTCTGTCTGCGCCGGAGTCCTGGGCTCGCTGTTGATCAGTCTGGTCTCGGGCAAGAAAAGCTATTCCGCAGAATCCAGGTCAGAGGCCTTGCCTGAGAACTGAGGAGTTCTCTTCTCGAGGAAAGACCGAATGCCTTCAAGGTAGTCTGCTCCTTCGTACACTTTGGTGCGAAGGGCGTTGATCTTTTCGAAATTCTCGGAGGGCAATGCCGACATCCCTTTTGCCAGGACGCGGAACTGGCGTTTGATGGCACTAACCGACATGACGCTGTTGCGGCGCAGCGGAACGAGGAACTGCTCTTCAAGCACTCTGTCAAGGTCTTCGATCTTGCAGACGCGATTGATCAGACCCACGTTGAGAGCGTCGGCGGCGGTGATGGGGGTAGCCAGGAAAAACATCTCGCGGGCCTTGTTGATGCCCAGCTGGTTGATGAAGTGCATGATGCCCGAGGCGTTGTAGGGGATGCCTATCTTGGCCGGGGTGATGGCGAAGGTGGCGTTGTCGGAGCTGACTATCATGTCGCACGACAGGCAGAGGTCGCAGGCTCCGCCCCAGACAGAACCGTCGACACAGGCGATGACCGGGATGGCGACTTCCTGCACGCAGCGCAGGAGCCTTTCCATGGGGACGTCGTAGGACAGAGGGTCCTCCCCGTTCTGCGGAAGTTCGCGTATGTCGTGACCGGCACTCCAGACGCCCTTGTTCGACTGGGCCTTGAGAACTATGCCCACGCATTCTGCCTTGTAGGCCTCGCGTATGGCGTCCGTGAGTTCACGGCACATGTCGCCGCTGAGGCAGTTGAAGTGCGCTCCGTTCTGCATTTCGACGAAGCAGATGCGGTCCTTGATGATAGAATTGACAAGCATTGGGTTGTTGTTTAATTGTGTGTTTTATGGGAGATGGTCACATGCCGCCCTGCAGCGTTGACCCGGGCCATCTGCTCCCGGAACACCTTGCCGTGGGCTGAAGTGTCGCGTAGGTCGTTGAGCCAGATCCAATAGTGGATCATTTCATGGAGAACGGTGTCTTCCAGCTCAGCTTCCGGCAGGTCGAAACTGGTGCTGAACCGAAGCTTGAAATCGTAGCGGACGATATGCCACCATCTTCGCCGTATCCTGCAGGTACAGGTCCCGAGCGAACGTTTCGCACGCCCGAGCCTTATCGGGATCTCGGGCAGCTCTCCATTGAAGAACTCCCGGTTGAAGCGGTCGAAGCAGGCCTTGGCGAAAGGAAGCGTGAATATCATGTCTGCTGTAGCGACGGTCCTACACCCCGTAGAACATCGACAGGACGCGGACGAAAAGACGCGCTGGAAGGATGCGCTTCAGGGGTATGGAGAGGCGCTGGATGAAGGTGGCTATCACGTAGCGGAACTTCGGATTCTTCTTTTTGACTATCTTCGAGATCCTGCGGGCCAGGAACTCGGGCTTGAGGCCCGTGAGTTCGTCTTTCTCGAAGCTGCTCACCGAGCGCAGGAGCGAGGGATAGGCTGCCGCAGCCTCGTCGGAGATTTGCTTGATGCGGGCGGCCGTGAAGCCGGTCGAAAAGTCGCCGGGTTCTATGAGGACCACTTTGATGCCGTGTTTGCGGACCTCTGTCTGCAGGGCTTCGCAGAAACCTTCGATGGCAAACTTGCTGGCGGAGTAGAAGCCCTGGAACGGAAGCCCCATCACTCCGCCTATGGAGCTGAAGCATAGGATCTTGCCGCCGCCTTGCCGACGCATCGCCGGCAGGACTGCCTGAGTGAAGCGCACCTGCCCCATGAAGTTGGTGTCCATCTGGAGCTGCACGTCGGCCTCCGGGGCGAATTCCACCGGGCCGCCTATGCCCATGCCGGCATTGTTGATCAGCACGTCGATGCGGCCCTCGGTCAGCAGGACCGCCTGCACGGCAGCCTGCACGGAACCCGTGTCGCGCACGTCGGCATGAAGATAGTTTACACCCGGAAGCGGCTCTACTTCACGCCTTACCGTGCCGTAGACCGTGTGGCCGTCGGCGGCAAGCTGCCTTGCCATGGCGAGCCCGAAGCCCGAGGAAATGCCTGTAATCAGTATGACCATCATCTATCTGTTTAAAAAAGATTCGACCCTGAGGGCCATGTTTTCGCGAAGCCGGTCGCGGTAGAACCAGATTTCGCGGGAGTGATAGTTTCCTTCCCTGCCTACGACCGGGGTGACGTAGTCGGTTCCCCTGAATCCGTCGACAAAGACCAGTTTCGAAGCCTCGTCGACGTGGACGTTAAGCGTATCTTCCTGCTGTTCTTCCACGGGGAAGTTGGGCGAAGGCACGGTGATGAGCGTGGCAGGAGTGGCGTCGGTGCACCAGTTCACGGGATTGATGGCCACTGCGCTGCCGCTCCAGAAGGCGCATGAGGCGTCTCGCACGGAGTTGTAGCAGATGGTCACGCCGGTGTCGTCGGCACGCTGCGCCGGTATGATGCGCGGTGAGGCTTCCAGGTCGTCCCGGGTGATGTTGGCTCCGATGATATATGCCGCCACCATACGGGAGAAGGCCTCGTCGTCCATCTCGCGGAGCAGTTCAAGGGCGATCATCGCCCCCTGGCTGAAGCCTGCAAGGATGAATGGCCGGTCAGGGTTCTGGTCGGCAATATAATGGGAGAATGCGTTCCGCATGTCTTCCGTCGGCAGCTTCAGCCGCTCCATGGAGAGGCTGTCTTCGAGGAACGACTCGATCGAGCACTGGCGATAGTAGGGCGCATAGAAGTTCAGGTTCCCGCCTACGAGAGCGTCGACACCCTCCATCTCGGCGAGCAGGGGCGTGCGTCTTTCCTCGGCATAGACGTCGGCATAGTGGCACGGCGTACCGTCCTGGAGCGTATAATCGCCTGTTTCCGTTGAGGTCACATAGAAAATGTCAGCCACGCCGCCGCGGGCTGTGACATACCACTGCATGGCTTCGCTGTAGTCCGGGGCCTTGGGTATGGATTCGGCAGGCCTGGAGTTCCTGCACGAGGTCAGGGTGACCAGCAGGATGGCGAAAGCGACCTGGAAAAACGAGTTTGCTCTCATCGTCCTATTCAATCGGAATATCGGGATGGGCGACGGTTACCGGGACGCCTTTCTGGGAGACATAGAACATGTTGAGGATGACCGGGACGTCGCCACGGTTCTCTCCGCGGTGCACTGTCCCGACCATTTCGGAGAGCGCCTCTCCCTGATGGAAGGTCCTGGTCCTGCCGTCCAGCGATATGACGGTCAGCTCTCCCTGCTCGACTATTCCGAAGTTGATCACGGGGTGGTGGTGCCATTCAAGCTTCTTTCCGGCGGGGAAGATCATGCGGAGGCATACCAGTTCAGGCCGCCCGGCGGGGTAGTCAGGCAATTCGGCTCCGTCCCAGGTCTGGCTGGTGCGGAGCAGTTCGATCTTCTGTACTTCGTCGTTATTGTCGTTTTTCATATCCTTGTGTGTGTTGTTTTCAGGATGTCAGATATTTCTTCTGGAGTTTCCTCTGCTCTGCCTTCGAAAAGCCCAGGGCTTTCTCGACATAAGCCTGCAGCGAGCCGTACTTTCCTTCTATCATGTCGAGGGCCTGCCTGAAATTCTTCAGGCTTACGCCGACCATGGCCTGGAGGAACTCCTTCTCACGCTCACCACCGCCCATGCCTATGACATCAGCCAGCATTTTCCTGAGAAATGGGGCGAAATAGCGGTTGGAAAGGTCGAAATCGGCCTCGATGGTCTCCCTGGAGGCGCCAAGTGCCGCGAGTAGGAACGCGGTGGCCCAGCCCGCACGGTCCTTTCCCTGGGAGCAGTGCCACAGCACCCCGGCCCTGGCATTCAGCACTCCGTGCATGAACATGCCATACAACATCTGGGAGTTGGGCTCCGACACTATGGCCGTGTACATCATCCTTGAAACCTGCTGGGCGTGGGGCATGAAGGCAAAGTTTACGAGGTTCTCCACGAAATCCTTGGAGCTCAACTGCTTGTTGTCTGCGCGCCCTGAGGTGAAGCCGTCGATCAGTCGCTGGGGCAGGGTGGAAAGGCGAACATAGTTCACGCCCTCGATCCTGCGGTCGGGAGCGTCGGCTTCTTCTTCGTCGAAACGGAAGTCGAAGACGTTGGTCAGATTGAAGCGCTCCTTGAGCACCGCCACGTCGGAATCGGTTGCGCGGGAAAGATTGCCTGAGCGGACAAGGAATCCGGGGCGTACCTTCCGCCCGTCCTGCATCACCAGACCGCCAAGGTCACGGGCGTTTTCAATTGCTTCAAAGTGGATGATGCGTTCGGCTGCATCCTGGCCTGCTGGGAATAGAGTCATGTCACTGCTTGGCTGTCGTTCTGGACAGCAAGCTGCAAAGGTAATAATAATGTGGGGATTTTGAACCCCACAGGTCACAGGGGTTTTCCTGAGAGGTAGACTGTGCGTATGCAGGGGGTTTGATGGAGGTAGGGGATGCGGGTGAGGGTCCAGCCGGGTTTGGTGAGTATGAGGTTGGCGAGTTTGCCAACGGTGATGGAGCCCGCCTGGTCGGCGACGCCCATGGCGTATGCCCCGTTGAGAGTCACGGCGTTGAACGCTTCGTTGGGAGTGAGTCTCAGGCAGATGCATCCCAGCGCCCATATCCAGCGCATGTCTCCTGCCGGGGAAGAGCCTGGATTGTAGTCGGAAGCCAGGGCCACTCCGAGACCGGCGTCGATGTAGTCGCGGGCCGGGCCGTCGGGCAGCCTGAGGAAGAAAGAGGAAGCCGGCAGGAAGGTCGGCATGGTCACCTTGCCCCGGAGCGCCTCGATCTCTGCCTGGCCGGAATGCTCCAGATGGTCGACCGACAGGGCTCCGTAGCGCACGCCTACCTGCACTCCTCCGCTCGCGGCGAGCTGGTTGGCGTGGATCTTGGGCCTCATGCCGGCACGCAGGCCGGCGTCGAGGATGAGGCCGGCGTCGTCGACAGAGAAAAAGCCCTCTTCGCAGAACACGTCCACAAAGTCGGCGAGCCGCGCCGCTTGGGGCATCATCCTGCAGACCAGGTTGACATAATCATCGTGGGAGTAGCCACGTCCGACAGCGTGTGCGCCGAGGAAGGTGGCCCGCACTTCCGCAGGCACGATGGCCTTGATTCGGTCGATGACCCTGAGCATCTTCATCTCGCCCACGGTGCAAAGGCCGTAGCCGCTCTTGATCTCGAGGGCGCCGGTGCCCTTGGCCATGACTTCACGTACGCGTTCCATCGATTGTTCGAGGAGTTCGTCTTCGGGGGTCGCGTTGAGCAGGTCGGATGAGTTGAGTATGCCCCCGCCGCGTCCGGCTATCTCCGCATAGGAAAGGCCCTTTATCTTGTCGAGGAACTCCCCGTCGCGCGACCCGGCGTAGACGATGTGGGTATGGCTGTCGCAGAACGCCGGCATCAGCAGGCCGCCCTCGCAGTCCACGACCTCGTCGACCTGCTCGGGCGAGGGGTCTGACACAGAGCCGAAGGCCCCGATGCGGCTTCCGTCGGCCAGAAGCCATGCGTTTTCAAGGGTTTCCACCTGGTCCATGTCCTGGCCTTCCTTGCGGAATACGCCGAAGGGGACTATGCCCGCCAGGCAGCCTATGTTCTTGAAGAGAGTCCTCATAGGTTTAGATGTATTGGTTCTCGCGGATGAATTCTATGCTCCGGATTATGTGGGGATGCATGTAGTCGTCCTCTTCGAGGAAGGGGACGGTCTTGCGATAGTCTGCGTGTATGCGCTCGATGAGAGGCGATGACTTGGCCGGGCGGCGGAAGTCGAGGGCCTGTGCGGCGTTGAAGAGCTCGATGGCCAGCACCGCCTCCACGTTGTCGATTATCCTGACCAGTTTTGTGGCGGAGTTGGCGCCCATGCTCACGTGGTCTTCCTGTCCCTGTGAGGAGGGGATGGAGTCGCAGGATGCGGGCCAGCAGAGGCCCTTGTTCTGGCTTACTATCGATGCGGCGGTGTACTGCGGGATCATGAAGCCGCTGTTCAGCCCGGGGTTGGGGGCCAGGTACTTGGGAAGGTCCCTCTGACCGTGGATCAGTCGGTAGGTGCGGCGCTCGGAGATGCTGGCGAGCTCCGACAGGGCTATGGTCATGGCGTCCATGGGGATGGCTATGGGCTCGCCGTGGAAGTTGCCTGCGGAGATGACCATGTCCTCGTCGGGGAAGATGTTCGGATTGTCGGTGGCGGAGTTGATCTCGTTTTCGATGACCGATTCCACATAGTACAGGTTGTCCTTGACCGCCCCGTGTACCTGGGGTATGCAGCGGAAGCTGTAGGGGTCCTGGACGTGTTCCTTGGGCCGGGAGATGAGTTCGCTGCCTTCAAGCACCGTCCGGAAGCGTTCGGCCGTCTCGATCTGGCCTATATGGGGACGGAGCTGGTGGGTGAGTGCCAGGAAGGGCTCGATGCGTCCGTCGTAGGCGTCGAGCGACATGGCGCCGATAAGGTCGGCCCATTTCGAGAGCCTCTTGGCCTGGATGAGCGACCAGATGGCGTGGGCGCTCATGAACTGGGTGCCGTTGAGCAGGGCCAGGCCTTCCTTCGACTGCAGGTGTATGGTCTCCCAGCCGAGTTCCTTCCAGACTTCCGCGGCGGGGCGTACCTGGCCCTTATAGCGGACTTCGCCCATGCCGATCAGGGGCAGGGAGAGGTGGGCCAGGGGGGCGAGGTCGCCGGAGGCGCCGAGCGAGCCCTGCTGGTAGACGACGGGCAGCACGTCGTCGTTGAACATGTCGATGAGGCGCTGCACGGTGACAAGCTGGGCGCCGGAGTGGCCGTAGGAGAGCGACTGTGCCTTGAGCAGCAGCATCAGGCGGACTATGTCGGGGCGTACTTCCTTGCCGGTGCCGCAGGCGTGCGACATGACGAGGTTATGCTGGAGACGGGACAGGTCTTCGGCGGGGATGGTGACGTTGTAGAGGCTGCCGAAGCCGGTGGTGATGCCGTAGAGGGGGCGGTCGATGTCTTCCATCTTGGCGTCGAGATAGCGGCGGCATTTCTCGATGGCGGCCACGGCCTCGTCCGACAGCGCCAGCTTGTCATGATTGATGGCAGTCTGCCTTATATGCTCCAGCGTCAGATGATCGTGTGATATGTAATGCATAATGATTGGTCTATTGTCGCTCCAATTCTAATGTCGCTCCATTGCTCTGATATTTCGTTCCGCTCGCAGAAAAAATGCTCGCTGAACGAAATATCACCCGCAATTGCGCGACGTTTCCGGAGCAATTGCCCGGAGTACTGTAGCTCAAACCGATTATCATAATATTAGTGCGGAATTGATCAGGTCGTCGTCAGCTATGTTGGGGAGGGTGACCTTGAGTCCGGGTGTCCTTTGCATCTCGCGTCGTATGGCTTCCATTGCGCCTTCGTTTCGGGCCCAGGAGCGGCGGGCTATGCCGTTGTTCACGTCCCAGAACAGCATCTCGCGTATGTGGCGGGCGCTGTCGTCGCTGCCGTCGATCACCATGCCGAAGCCACCGTTGATCACTTCGCCCCAGCCCACGCCGCCTCCGTTGTGGATACTCACCCAGGTGGCGCCGCGGAAGCCGTCGCCGATGACGTTCTGTACCGCCATGTCGGCCGTGAACTGCGAACCGTCGCAGATGTTGGAAGTCTCGCGGAAAGGAGAGTCGGTGCCCGATACGTCGTGATGGTCGCGTCCCAGCACTACCGGGCCGCGCAGGCGACCGTCGCGTATTGCCTCGTTGAAGGCCAGGGCTATCTTCGTGCGGCCTTCGCAGTCGGCGTAAAGTATCCGCGCCTGCGAGCCCACGACAAGATGGTTGCGGCCTGCCTCCTCGATCCAGCGTATGTTGTCGAGCATCTGCCCCCGTATGCTCTCCGGAGCCGTAGCGGCGCATTCCTGCAGGACCTTCACTGCAAGGGCGTCGGTCAGCGCCAGGTCTTCAGGATCCTCACTCATGCACACCCAGCGGAACGGGCCGAAACCGTAGTCGAAGTAGAGAGGACCCATGATGTCCTGCACATAGGACGGGTAGCGGAAGCTGCCGTCGGGTTTGATTATGTCGGCACCGGCCCGCGAGCATTGAAGCAGGAAGGCGTTGCCGTAGTCGAAGAAATACATCCCCCTGTCGGCAAGGGTGTTGATGGCTGCGGCCTGCCTTCTGAGCGAGGCCTCCACAGCCTGCTTGAAGCGCTCGGGCCCGGCCGCCATCATGCGGTTCGACTCCTCGAAACTGTAGCCTGCAGGGTAGTAGCCGCCGGCCCAGGGGTTGTGGAGCGAGGTCTGGTCCGATCCCAGGTCGACATGGATGCCTTCGGCTGCCAGCCGTTCCCAGAGGTCCACCACGTTGCCCACGTAGGCCAGCGAGATGACTTCCTTTGCTGCGACAGCCTTGCGTATGCGGGGGATCAGTTCGTCCAACTCGTCGTGGAGTTCGTCCACCCAGCCCTGGTCGAAGCGCTTGCGGGCTGCGAGGGGGTTGATCTCGGCCGTCACGCTCACCACCCCGGCGATGTTGCCGGCCTTGGGTTGAGCACCGCTCATGCCGCCCAGGCCCGCCGTGACGAAGAGCAAGCCGCTTCGGTCGTCGCCGCTGAGCCCGCGCTTGCGAAGCTGCATGCGGGCGGCGTTCATCACCGTGATTGTGGTGCCGTGCACTATGCCCTGCGGGCCGATGTACATGTAGCTGCCGGCCGTCATCTGGCCGTACTGGCTGACGCCCAACGCGTTGAACTTCTCCCAATGGTCAGGTTTCGAGTAGTTCGGGACCACCATGCCGTTGGTCACTATCACCCTGGGGGCGTCCCTGTGGGAAGGGAAGAGGCCCAGCGGAAAGCCGGAATACATGACGAGGGTCTGTTCCTCGGTCATCGTGGCCAGATACTGCATGGTCAGGCGGTACTGCGCCCAGTTCTGGAAGATGGCTCCGTTGCCGCCGTAGACGATAAGTTCGTGGGGATGCTGTGCGACCCTGGGATCCAGGTTGTTCTGGATCATGGCCATGATGGCCGCCGCCTGCGCGCAGCGGGCCGGGTACTCGTCTATGGGCCTTGCGTACATGTCGTACACGGGGCGGAAGCGGTACATGTAGATGCGGCCGTAATCCTTCAGCTCTTTCGCGAATTCCCGGGCGAGCACCGCATGGTGCTTACGGGGGAAGTAACGCAGGGCGTTCTTCAGCGCAAGGGCCTTTTCCTCAGGCGTGAGGATGTCCTTGCGCCGGGGCGCATGGCTGACGGTGGCGTCGTATGGGCGCGGCTCAGGCAGGATGTCGGGGATGCCCTGCAGTATGTCTTCTCGGAATGTCATATGTTTTCGTTGACAGCTTTCAGTACCTGTGCTTCAAGAGTTTCGGCTTCTTTCAGGATTTCCGCGGCGCGTGCGGTGAGCGGCTCCGCCGGGGTCTTGTCCTTGAGCCCGGCGACGTTGATGCGCACGTTGAGTTCGGCTCCGCGGCATGCGGCACGGGCGGCCAGGGCGGCTACGCCGGCGTCGGATGCTGAGGCGGGATTGCCCTTGAGGGCCATCTCCAGGGCCAGCGGCAGGGTCTTGAGGGCCGCCTCCATGGTCATCAAGGGAACGGAAGCGGCGTAGAGCGTCGCCAACTCGATGGCGGCGGCGCGTGCGGCCTTCTCTTCTTCGGTGCCCTTGGGCATGCTGAAGCAGTCCATGATGCGGTCGAAGGCCGCAGTGTCTTCATCCACAAGGTCAAGGAGTTCCTGCATGAGGGCCTGGCCCTTCTCCGCCACGTCGGAGAATTCCTTCCAGCGCTCGTCCCAGCCTCGTTTGTGGGAAGAGAGATTGGCCACCATGGTGCCGAGGGCGGCCGCAAGGGCGCCCATGTAGGCCGAGATGGAGCCACCGCCGGGGGCGGGGGACTCGCTGGCCGTCTCGCGGGCGAACGCTTCGGAACTCATGCGCACGAGGCGGTGTTTCTTCGTCTCTTCGGCTTCGTCGAGCATAAGGTATTCGATGACCTTCTCCCTGGGGTCGAAGGGTCTGAGGTCGTCGAGTGACATCGATTTTACGGCGATCTTCATGATCCCGGCCTCGTCTATGCCGAGGGAGCGCTGCTGGCGGGCCAGGTAGAACCTGCCGGCCTCGAGCAGCACCTTCTTCGGCACAAGGCCCACTATCTCTGCGCCTGTGACCTTCAGGCCACGGGCCGCCGCCGCACGTGATACCTCTTCGTAGGCAACGTGGAGCGGGGTGGCGTCGATGTCGGTGATGTTCATCGACACCTGTGCGATGCCATATTCGTCTATGTACCAGCCTATCGCCTTGCAGCCCTTGAGCGTTCCGGGAATCCATATCTGATTTCCGTCCTCATCCTTGAGCAGCTTGCCTGTGAGCGAGCCGCCTTCGCGGGCCTTGCGGCCCTTTTCACGCACGTCGAAGGCTATGGCCATGGCGCGGCGGGTGGAGGTGGTGTTGAGGTTGAAGTTGACGGCCACAAGGAAGTTGCGGGCTCCTATGTTGGTCGCTCCGCAACGGGCCACCACTTCGTTGTAGGCGTCGGGACCGAAGTCGGGCCGGCGCTCCGGGTCGGCGATCTTCTCGGGCAGGGCTTCGTATTCCCCTGCACGGCAGACCGCCAGGTTCTTGCGCTCCGGCTTGTAGGCGGAGGCTTCGTAGCAGTAGCAGGGTATGCCCAGCTCTGCAAAGAGGCGCTTCGCCAGCTCGCGGGCCAGCGAAGCGCATTCTTCAAGGGTGATGCCTGCAACGGGGATGAGCGGCAGCACGTCAGTCGCCCCCGACCGGGGATGCGCACCGTGGTGATGCCGCATGTCGATGAGTTCCTGCGCCTTGGCGGCACCCCTGAACGCTGCTTCGCAAACCGGGCCGGGAGCTCCCACGAAAGTCACTACCGTGCGGTTGGTGGCGGCGCCGGGGTCGACGTCGAGAACTTTCACGCCCTCGACGCTGGCGATTGCCGCAACTATGCTGTCGATGACAGATCGGTCGCGTCCCTCGCTGTAGTTGGGAACGCATTCGACTATTTGTTGCATGGACATGTGTAAAAGATTATTCTACGACGGGTTTGGTGGCACCATCCACTACTTCCTTCACCGCTTTCTCGAAACGGTTTACACCGACCACTGCGAGGATGTAGGCAAGGCCGTTCATGATGACGGACAGGCCGATGAAGAGAGAGAGGACTTCTGCGGCTTCATCGAGGTTCTTCAGGCCCAGGAAGCCGAGCACTGCGCCGGCCACGCCGAGGAGGAAGATGACCCACCACTTGGCGAAGCCCACTTTCTTGTAGTCAAAGCTCTGGACAGCGATCACAACGCCTTCGATCAGCACCCAGAGGGCGAAGACCACGGGAATCGTGAATGCGGTCAGGTAGACGTTGAACAGGAAGAAGCAGCCGAAGATGATGTCGAGCAGGGCGACAAGCAGGCGGGTGCCGCTGTTGGGCATGAAGCTTTGCGTCCTGAAGACGAACACCAGCTTGGAAATACCGGCGAAGAGAGTGATGCAGCCGAGGATCCACGCTGCGCTGACGAGAGTGATGTCGGGCCTGGCGATGCAGATCACGCCAAGGACGATGAGGAGAAGGCCTGCGATGCAGAGCCAGATTTTGGTGCTTGTTTTCATGGACAAAAGAGGTTTAAGTTGTGTTTTGTTTTCAAAACACTAATTTATATAAAAAATTATAATGATACATTTTGAAAATTGCTAAATTCGCGGATTATGAAAAAATCCTTTATCAGCGTACTCGCAGCTATCCTTTTCCTGTGCGCTACAGCAGTGCTGATCCTTGCATCCTGTTCTTCGGAAGGCAGTCATGGAATTGAGCTGCAGAGCGAGGATGACATCTCGGGCCTTCGCGTGGCCACCGTTGCCGGAAGCTGTTACGACATTGACCTGTCTCCAAGGACGGATATCTCCCTGTCCCTGTTCAATACTGCTTCCGACATGCTTCAGGCTCTCCTGAACCATCAGGCCGACGTCATCGTGGACGACGAGACCATCTTCAATTCTGAGATTCGCAGGGACAATCGCATCCGTATCGCGTGCAAGGGCTCGAAATTGTTCCCGACCGCCCTGACCTTCAGGAAAGACGAGGCCGATATTGCTGAGACCTTCAATGCCGTTCAGCGGCGGATGCACGAAGACGGAAGCATGGAGCAGCTCAAGCTGTTCTGGCTGACCGACGAATATCTTGAGGAAAAGGTTCATACCCACATCCCTCCGGAAGAATCCGGTGAGCCGCTGAGAGTAGCGTCGATAGTCAACATGGCGCCCCTCGCGTTCATGGTGGAAGACGATTGGTTCGGCCTGGAGACCGACCTTGTAAGGCAACTTGCCAAAGAATTGAAACGTCCCCTGGATATCAAGCTCTATGAGGCGGCATCCGGCTTGATGGCCCTCAGCAGCGGTCAGGTCGACGTCCTGATAGGCGGATTGTTCATAACTCCGGAGAGGCAGGAAACTTTCATTTTCGCCGATCCCTACCATTCCTACCGCTCGGCATATTTCGTGCTCGATACCGAGGCTGAGGAATCGGGCGCAGGCTTCTGGCAGAAGATAGGGAAGAGCCTGGAGAAGAACCTGATCACCGAAAAACGTTGGAAATACATCACTTCCGGTCTCTGGGAGACCGTGAAGATCACACTTCTGTCCATCTTCTTCGGCGCGATCCTCGGAGCTGGCATATGTGCCATGACCCGTAGTTCCCGCAAGTGGATACGTTCAGTCGCAGGATTTTACAATTGGCTGATGGCCGGCATTCCCATGCTGGTCCTGCTGCTTATCCTCTTTTATGTGGTGTTTGCGAAGAGCGGCATCGATCCCACGCTGGTGGCGGTGGTCGCCTTTGCACTGAACTTCGCCTCCGGAGCCAGCGACGTCTACAACTCCTCCCTCGATTCGGTCCCCCAAGGGCAGACCGAGGCCGGACTCGCCCTCGGATTCACGAAACTGCAGACTTTCCTGCGCATAGTCTTTCCGCAGGCGCTCACTCGCGGGATACCTCTTTTCCAGGGCCAGTGCATCTCGCTGCTCAAAGGTACGTCCATAGTCGGATACATTGCCATCCAGGACCTTACACGTGCCGGTGACCTTATCCGCAGCCGCACCTTCGATGCTTTCGTGCCCCTGCTCGTGGTAACAGTGATATATTTCATCCTGGCCTGGCTGCTGGGCTTGCTCATCAGGTCCGCCTACCCCAAGAAACATGTGCTATGATTACAGTAAAACATCTGCAAAAAGCATATCATAATCCTGATGGAAGTACCTTCACGGTACTCAAGGACATAAACTGTGAGATCGGGCCTGGCGAGGTGATAAGCATCATCGGCCCTTCCGGAACCGGAAAGAGCACCTTCCTCAGGGCGCTCAATCTTCTTGACCCGCCCACAGGGGGCGAGATACTCTTCGGCGGGGAGAACATCCTGGCCAGGAAATATCCCGTGCACAAGCTTCGCCTGAGGATGGGCATGGTGTTCCAGAGCTTCAACCTCTTCGAGCACATGACCGTGCTGGAGAACGTGATGTACGCGCCGGTCACCATACTGAAAAAGGGCAAGGACGCGGCACGTAGCGAAGCCCTTGCGCTGCTGCGCAAGGTGGGCATGGCAGAGAAGGCCGACGTGCTCCCCTCCAGCCTTTCCGGCGGCCAGAAGCAGAGGGTGGCGATCGCCCGCTGCCTGGCCATGAATCCTGAGGCCATACTCTTCGACGAGCCCACCTCGGCCCTCGACCCCACGATGGTGGGTGAGGTGCTCAGCGTGATGCGCCAGCTGGCCAAGGAAGGGATGACGATGCTCATAGTCACCCACGAGATGAAGTTCGCCCGCGACGTGAGTACCCGCATTTTCTTCATGTACGACGGCTACATCCACGAAGACGGCACTCCGGACCAGATCTTCAACAATCCCAGACGCAGCGCCACCAAGGCCTTCGTGCAGCGCATCCGCAAGGAAGTGTTCGAGGTTGACACCGACAATTTCGACTTCCTGGGCATGGAGACGAGCATCAACCGCTTCTGTATCAAGTACAATATCGCGGGCAAGTCGGATTCGGCCCTTTCCCTTATCCGGATGCTTCTCCCCGTCTGCATGGAGACGGGACACAGGCTGACGATCCGTATCACCTACAGCGAATTGTCGGAAGAAGCTTCGCTCGACTTCATGCTGGAAGGCGCTGACCCTTCGACCCTGCAGGCCCCTTATACCAGCACGAGGGTAGAATGGAAGAAAGCGGAGGCTCTCTGCCAGCGGACGGTTGAAGAAACTACAAGCCGTGGCTACAGGGTGAAATTCATCCTGTAACCCTTACTTTTCTTCCTGCCCCTTTTTCTCCAGCCAGATCTCTTCTGAGGTGGAGAGAACGTAATAGGCTGCCTGATTGTTGTCTATGGCGAATTGCTTCGCTTCGTCCATCCGGTCCTCCGGAAAAATCTTCACGGCGTCGAAACAGTAGGTGCTGTCCCTGGAATCGAGCCAGCCGCCGATGTAGCCGTCGTGCGACATTGCATAAGCTATGATGGCCTTCAGGTACTCTTTGGAGTCGCTTGGGGTTACATAGGTTTCATAAGCAACGCTGATGCCTTCTTTCGGCTCAGTCAGCGTAATGAGCGAAAGAGTGAAGCCCTCCGGATGCGAGTCCTTGAACGACCAGATATATTCTACGAGCTCATCCTCATTCGGGGTTGCCTGCAGGGCCTGCCTCGGGATGCCGCATGAGAGCACCAGGCACAGGCTCATGAACAAAATGACAGATCTTTTCATTTCATTTAAAGCACCATTGATTGTCGTTACAGCAGGAAGAACATTGCCACGCCGGTGATGCTCACCGCAAGGCCGACTATCTCCTTCGGGCGTATCTTCTTCTTGTTTATCAGGACTTCCGGAACCACTATCAGGACCGGGGTGAGGGCCATCAGCGTCGAAGCTATGCCCGCCGGAGCGTAGCGGACGGCCATCAGCGAGAGCGATACTCCTATCGCCGGGCCGAAGAGCGTGATGATGGAGGCGTATTTCATCGTCACGGGGTCCTTGACCGCATCTTTCAGTCTGCCGAGGCCATTCTGGAGGCTGAGCAGTATGAGGAATCCGAGACCTCCGATTATCGCCCGGATCATCGTGGAGGCGAAGGGCAGCATGGTCTCCATGGCTGCTGGCGCTCCGGCAGGGATGGCCGCGGAGTAGTGCTCCATGCCTATCTTGCTGAGCACCAGGCCGACGCCCTGTCCTATTCCGGCTCCGATGCCAAGCAGGACTCCCTTTAGCGGCAGGTCCAGCTTCAGATGGTTCCCGCCGCCGCGGCTAAGGATCGAAATAGCGATACCGCAGAGCGTCACCGCCATCGCGAGCATCGACTTCCATGAAAGGATCTCTCCGAGCATGATCCAGCCGCTTATGGCTGCCATTGGAGGGGCGAGTGTCATGAAAAGCTGCCCGAAGCGTGGCCCTATGAAGACATAGCAGTTGAAAAGGCACCAGTCGCCGAATACGTAGCCCACCAGGGCCGACAGCCCGAGCCAGAGCCAGGCGTTGCCGTCCGCGTGCAGGGGATAGGGGCGGCCGATGGTGAACCAGAGCAGGACGCCCAGGAAAAGGGTAGCCAGCACCAGCCTCAGGACGTTGGTGACCATGGCGCCGACCCGGCGGCTCGCCTTGTCGGCGAACCATGCCGTAAAAGTCCAGGAAACTGCTACGCAGAGCGATATAATCTCCCCAAGATGATTCACCGGTTAGTGGGGGCGGGACTATTCGTCGATCGAATAGCCTAAGCCGAGGCGGGCCTGTACAACATTGATTATATAGTCGCCCGTCTTCTCGAATTCTCCGATCAGGTCGTTGAACACAGTGCCGATGTCGTAGCCGTACACATGGTTGTCGACATTTTCGATATTCTTTTGCTTCAGGGTGTTGCGGGATTCGTTGATGCGGTTTTCGATATCGATTGAAGCCGATATGTCGTAGTCATCCTTATGCCCGGCGAGCAGGACGTTCATCTGGGTGAGAGCCTGGCTTACGAGCCTTGCGATCTGAACTATGCCTTCCTCCTGCTCCTTGGTGAAGTTTATCTTGTTGTCACGCCTGCGGCGCAGGATCCTGGCGAGGGAGAAGCAGCTGTCACCGATGGACTCCAGCTCGCCTATCTGGCGCAGCATGTTGCGTATCTTCCCCTTGGTGTCGTCGGACAGATGGGCTTCGCCGACCTCTCCGAGATATTGTCCGATCTCGTTCTCCATGCGGTCGCTGCCTTCCTCACCCTTCTCGATGCGGTCGAAGAGCTTGTCGAATTCCTTGTCGTCAGTGGTAAGGGCCAGCTCCTTGACCATCCGGAACAACTGCTGGGTCTGGTCGCCGAAGACAGCGATTTCCTTCTGGGCCTGCAGGATGGAGATTTCCGGGGTCTTCATGATACCGGCGCTGATGTACTTCAGTCTGAACACTTCCTCCTGTTCCACCGTCTTAGGCTTGATAAGCAGGCACACGAGCTTCTCGATCTGCGGTATGAACCATATAAGGATAGCTGTGTTGATCACGTTGAAGCAGGTGTGGAAGGTGGCCAGGGCGAAGGAGAGCTGGGTCGGGCTCTGCTCGGGGGCCGTGGGGTCGAGGCCGACCATGTTGCAGACCATGCGTACGAAGGGGAAGAAGAGCAGCAGCACCCATATCACACCGAACACGTTGAACACCAGGTGCGCCATTGCGGTGCGGCGGGCCTGGACGTTGGCGTTGAGGGCGGCGATGTTTGCAGTGAGGGTGGTGCCGATGTTCTCACCCATGACCAGTGCTATGCCCTGGTAGATGGTGATGGCTCCGGTGGCGCAGAGCACCATGGTGATGGCCATCAGGGCTGCGGAGCTCTGGACCATTGCCGTCAGTATGGTGCCTATGAGCAGGAAGAGCAGGATAGTGCCGTAGTTTGTCTCGAAACTGTCGAAGAATTCGACCACGCGCGGCTTGTTGGCAAGGTCCATTTCTGCGCCGGTGGCCTTGAGCATGGCAAGGGCGAAAAGCAGGAAGCTCAGTCCGAAGAGGAAGTCGCCGATGTAGCGGTGCCTGCCTGCCTGGATGAGGATGATACCGATCAGGAAGGCGGGCCATACGAGGTTGGCTATGTCGAAGGAGAAGCCTGCCGACATGATCCAGGCGCTGAGCGTGGTGCCTATGTTCGCACCCATGATGATCGAGATGGCCTGGCTCAGGGTGAGCAGGGCCGCATTGACGAACGACACCGTCATGACGGTGGTTGCTGCGGACGATTGTACTGCGACGGTGACGAGAGCGCCGGTGGCGACACCGGTAAAGCGGTTGGTGGTCATGGCGCCGAGGAGGTGGCGGAGCTGCGGGCCGGCGAGTTTCTGCAGGGCCTCGCTCATGACCTTCATGCCGTATATGAGGAGGGCGATCGAGCCCAGAAGTTTCAATGCAATAAGCATAGGCAAGTCATATAGACTACAAATATACGACAAATCCTGAATCTTTCAACAGTGAATTTGTTTCTGTTCATCTGAGCAATTTTCACTACCTTCGCCAACTGTTAAGGTTTATCCTTTCGAAAGGATTGGAAGGAAATGACATTGAATATGAAAAAGACATTATTGGCACTTGCCGCCATGGTTCTCCTTGCAGGATGCGTCGGAAGGCATGAGCAGACCAAAGAGCCCCATTCGGAGGCCGAACTTGCGGGGCTGAAGGTGGGCGTGGTGGCGGGCAGCGTCTACGAGCTGTACCTCTCCGGCCGCCAGGACATCGAACTGCTGCAATACAAGGCCGAGAGCGACGCCATGCTCGCGCTCTCGAAAGGCATGGTGGATGTGTACGTGGAAGTCGACTGCATCCTCACGCCCGACGTGATGAAGCGCCTGGGATTCAAGGCCGCCTTCTTCGGCGATCAGTCTTCGCCCTGCGGTATCGCGCTGCAGAAGGGCGACACTGCGCTGCGCGACACGCTCTCGCATTTCATCGACTCCCTTATCGCCACCGGTGAGCTGAAGAAGATAAAAGAGCGCTGGCTGCAATCCTCGAATCTCAACGAGGAACCGATGCCCGACCTTGGCCCGAAACCTGAAGGAAAGCCCCTGCGCCTGGGAATCGGTGTGGCTTTGGCGCCCATCAGCTATCTGGTCGGTGAAGAGTGGCGAGGCTTCGAGGTGGAGATCGTCCAGCGCTTCGGCCACTATTTGGGCCGTCCGGTGGAAATCGAGTACTACCCCTTCGCCTCCCTGATCAACGCCCTGCAAAGCGGCAAGGCCGACGTCATTACCGGAGCCCTATACATCACTCCGGAACGGCAGAAGGTGGTTGACTTCGCCACGAGCCACCTGAGCGTCCGACCGGCCTACATCGTGTGCGACAAGGACGCTGCCGCTTCCGGGGGCTTCTTCGCAAGGATGAAGGATATGGTCTACAACAATCTCGTGGTCGAGGACCGCTGGCGCTACATTACTGACGGGCTCTGGGTGACGGTGAAAATATCGCTGCTGTCCATCCTGCTCGGCTCGCTTTTCGGCGCACTCGTCTGCTGGATGCGGATGAGCCGCAGGAAATGGGTTTCAGACGTTGCAGCGGTATATATCAGCATAATGCGTGGCATCCCGATGCTCGTGTTCCTCATGATCATGTTCTACGTGGTCTTCTCCCAGTCGGGTGTCGGCGGCACATTGGTGGCCTCCGTGTCGTTCGCCCTTGTCTTCGCCGGATACGTGAGCGAGATATTCCGCACCGCCATTCTCAGTGTGGGCAAGGGACAGACCGAAGCCGGACTGGCCCTGGGGCTGTCCAGGAGGCAGACTTTCCATCATATCGTCGCGCCACAGGCACTTAGAAGCATGATACCTGTCTACAAAGGGGAATGCATATCGCTGGTCAAGAACACCTCGATAGTCGGTTACATCGCCATCCAGGACCTGACGCGCGCCAGCGACATCATCCGCTCCCGCACCTTCGACGCCCTCTTCCCGTTGCTTATAGTCACCGTCCTGTACTTCATGCTGGCCTGGCTGCTGGGCAAGATTCTCGACCTAACCGTAAAAAGCAAGTAAGACCATGATAAGCATAAGACATCTGACAAAGACTTTCGTAAAACCTGACGGTTCAAGGCTGGAGGTACTCAAGGACATCAACTGCGAGATCAGCCAGGGCGAGGTGATAAGCATCATAGGCCCCTCCGGCACCGGCAAGAGCACCCTGTTGCGTGCCATCAACATGATGGACCCGCCCACCAGCGGCGAGATCCTGGTCGACGGCGAGAACATCCTTGCCAAAGGCTATTCCCTGAACAGGCTGAGGCAGAAGGTGGGCATGGTGTTCCAGAGCTTCAACCTCTTCGAACACCTCTCCATCCTTGACAACATCACCAAGGTGCCGCTGCTGCTTAAAGACATTACCAGACAGGCGGCGGAGGAGGAGGCGATGCAGCTGCTGGAGAAGGTGGGTCTGGCCGAGAAGTCCCAGGCGATGCCCGACGAGCTGTCGGGCGGGCAGAAGCAGCGTGTGGCCATAGCACGTTGCCTGGCAATGCATCCCGAAGTGATCCTCTTCGACGAGCCCACGTCGGCCCTCGATCCCACGATGGTGGGAGAGGTGCTCAGCGTCATCCGCCAGCTGGCGAAGGAGGGCATGACCATGCTCATCGTCACCCACGAGATGAAGTTCGCGCACGATGTGAGCAACAGGGTCTTCTTCATGTATGAAGGCCGCATCCACGAGGAAGGCACTCCGCAGCAGATCTTCGATGCGCCGGTCCACAGCGCCACCAGGGCTTTTGTGCAGCGCATACACAAGCTGGTGTTCGAGGTGGATGGCCCCCGCTTCGACGTCCTCGGCATGCGTTCCGAAATGGCGCAGTTCTGCAACAAATACAACCTTGTGGACAGCCGCAGGGCCATAGACCGTATCGTCGACCTGATGGCGTTCAATGTGCTGAAGGATTACCGTCCCCTGACGCTACGCCTCACCTTCAGCGAGCTGTCGGAAGTTACTGCCCTCGACTTCATGATCGCAGGCCTCGGCGAGTCGCCTTTGAAAGGGCTCGACCCTCAGCTTCTGGCACCTGTCCGTGCCCTCGCAAAGGACATCATAGAGGAACCCACCACACTTGGATTCCGGGTGAAGTGCCTGCTTCCGGACAAGTAAGCAGGAATCCAAGGCCATGGCATGGTATATCTGGAAGACGACATAAAGAATTTCGATTTCGAGTCCTCGCTGCCACTGCTGTCCCCGCAGCGCAGGGAGCAGGCCCTGCAGTTCCGCTTCGAACGGGAACGGAAACTGAGTGCCATGGCCTATCTCCTTCTGTGCAAGGGACTTCGTGAGGAGTTTGGGATAGCCGAGCCTCCGTTGTTCGAATACGGAGAATTCGGCAAGCCCCGCCTTTCAGGCCATGCCGGCATCCATTTCAACCTGAGCCACTGCCGGGAGGCCGCCGTCTGCGTCCTGAGCGACCGTCCGGTGGGAGTCGACATAGAGAGCGTCCGCGAATACGACGAGTCCCTGCTGGACCAGGTGATGAACGGACGGGAGAAAGAACGGATATTGCGTTCCCCGCGCCCCGACATGGAATTCATCCGTCTCTGGACCATGAAGGAAGCCGTGCTGAAGTGCTCCGGACGGGGACTGGTCGATGACATGAGGCATGTACTCGACGAAAGGCCTTCGGAGCTGATCACTTTGTCGGGCCCCGAAGGTCGTTACGTCTATAGCATCTGCTACGGAAATCAGGAAGTAGCCTTGTCGAAATAAGCGCTCATGTAGTCCGCCATCCTCATGATGGTGGCTGTGTGGTAGCAGCGGTGGTTGTATTTCAGCGTCACCTCGTAGTTTCCGTCGGCATTACGGTTGACATAGGCCACCAAAGGCTCCATGGCCAGCTCTCGCACCGGCTTCCGGTCGGATTCGCTACCGATGAGCTGGATCTCATGTGCTGAGCCGTCGTGCTGCCCGAGGAAATCCGCCAGTCCGTCCGACAGGCCGATGTAATATACAAAAGCCGTTTTCACTGCGATATTGGGGCTTTTGCGTCCCAGCCCGTTGGAGCCGTAATAGTCGTAGAAACTGATGTTCATCGCATCATCTACCTGTCGCTCTATGTCTTTGACTCCAGCAAGGACGGCCGTCCGGAAGCCGGGATCATCGACAGGGACGACATGGCGGCAGACAAGGGGGAAGTTGCGCATGGCCAGGCCCATCATGCCGGCAAGCTCCGCACTTGTGCGGTTGCTGTGCAGGCTTGAGACCATCACCCTGTCCCAGGCACCCATGTGCCCGAAGGCCTGCATGTAGAGATTGGCGAAGAAGCTGCTCTGGCGGACATGGTTACGTTCGCAATAGCTGTCGGTGGCAGATTTGTCGAAGGCCACCTTGACCATTTCAGCGTAGCCCGTTTCATCCTCGGGCCCATCATCGAAGGGCAGCACATTCTCCAACAAGCCGTCCGTCAGCCTGCGATAATGCTCTTCGTCTTCGCGCATGGCCTCGGAGCCGAGGTAATCCTGCTCGTCGAGCGCATAGTCGAACACGGTGTACTTCTCGGGCTCAGGCACGCCCCCCTCCAGAGCTGAACAGAACTCCATGAGCATCAGGTTCATTGAGGCACCGTCCATGTTTCCATGTGACCCCATGAAAACGAAGAAACCATGGGCCGGGGTCTCAATCAGCGCATAGTTTCCCAGGAAGCCGCCTACTATTTGCAGGGGTTCACGGCAATATCCGAACAACTGTTCAGCGTCGGGCTCGAAGTCCAGCCTGTGCCTGGAAATGGGTATTTCCAGGGAATCGTCGCGCTGCATCACGGCCTTGCCGTCAATGTATGCAGTGCGGGTCTTCATGCTCGGATTGGCCGCGAATACGGCCCGCAGGGCCTTCTCCATCGCCTCGAGACGGGCTCCTTCCATGCGTATGCCCGACATGACGGTAAACGTGGCTTTGCCGGCCTTGTAGTCGGCCATGTAGGTTTCCAGGGTCTTGGGTACGGGATACAGTTCCTGCACGGGGTGGTGGTGGAACAGCACGCTGCGCCTGGCGCCGCCGCCCTCGACGTGTTCCGCGATATTGCGTATGTTGCCGAGTTTCAGGATGGCAGATACTTCGATGGCAAGGCCGAGCTTCTCCTGGAGCGCGATCCTGGCCTTCATGGCGAGAATGGAGTTGAGGCCTGCGGAGCGCAACTCGTCCGTCACGCCAAGGCGCCCTATGCCAAGCAGGCTGCAGAACACTTCGGAGAGCTGTTCCTCCAACGCCGTGGCCGGGGCCTCGAAGCTCGATGCAGGGCCCTGAGGCTCAGGCAGAAGCCTGCGGTCTATCTTGCCGTTGGCGTTGAGCGGCATCTTGTCCAGCTGCACGTAGGCGACAGGCACCATGTAGTCTGTCAGGCTTTCGGCGAGGAAAGCCTTCAATGCGTCCCTGTCGACGACCGTCCCCTCAGGCTTTGCGCTGAAATGGAGGCACAGGCCGTCCGATCCACCCATCCTCCTGACGGAAGCCGCCGCCATGGCTATACCGTCGAAACGGGAGGCACAGGCCTCGATCTCTCCCAGCTCGATGCGGAGGCCGCGCAGCTTCACCTGATTGTCGATACGGCCGAGATATTCCATCTGGCCATCCTCGTTCCAGCGTACCAGGTCTCCGGCGCGGTAGGCGCGCTGCCCCATGAAGTCCGTGAACTTGTCGGCATCTTTTTCAGATGGATTCAGGTAGCCGCGCCCGACGCCTTCGCCGCAGATTATAAGTTCACCGGCCACACCGCGCGGCAGCAGCCTCATGGACGGGTCGACGACGTACAGCCGGTAGTTGGTGAGCGGCCGGCCGATGACCGGGGAGTCGTAGTCGCTTTCAATCTTGTAGAATGTAGTGTAGATGGTGCATTCGGTGTGTCCGCAGCAGTTGTAGAACTCGTATGGCGGCTTCCTGACAGGCATCAGTTTCTCTCCGCTGACGGAGAGCAGCCTCAGGGAGCGGTTCTCGATGGAGGAGGCGAAGAGATGTCCCACCTGGGTGGTGAGGAAGGCGATGTTGATGCCATTCTCTTCCATGTAGCGGTTCATGCGGTCGATGTCCATGCGCATTCCGCTGTCGATGATCCAGACTGACGCGCCGCAGCTCAGTGCGGGGTATACGTCCATCATGTGGGCGTCGAAACCGAAGTTCGAGAAGGCCAGGGACCGGTCATCGGACGTCATGCGGAACTCCTTCACGTACCAGTGGCAGAAGTTCACTATGCCGTGGTGCTCCAGCGCGACGCCCTTGGGCTTGCCGGTGGAACCTGAGGTGTAGAGGATTACATAGCGATATGCCGGCAGCGGCCCAGGCAGCCGTCCGTCAAGTCGGGGCAGATCCTGCAGGGAGTCCGCCGTGAAAACCTCTCCCCGGAAGTCCGGCATGGCATCACGTACCCTGTCTTTCTCGCTGAGAATCAGCCGCACCCCTGCATCCTCGCACATATATTGCAGCCTATACGCGGGGAAACTGTGGTCGAGCGGCATGTAGGCGGCTCCGGCCTTCATGATGGCCAGGGGATAGACGACCATCAGTTCGGAACGCTCTATCATCACGCCGACAGCTTCCTCGGGCAGGACATTATACCTGCTGACGAGCTGTGCCGCGAGAAGGTCGGTCAGCTCGTCCAGTTCACGGTAGGAAAGCTTCCTGTCCTGAAAGACAACGGCCACTCCGTCGGGAGTTTCGGCTGCCTGGCGGCGGAACATGCTGACGAGCGTGTCGGATTTGTCGAACTCCCCGGTCTCGCCATTGCCGATTGCCGACAGGTCTTTCATTTCTTCCTCATGCAGCAGCGGAAGCGTTGCAAGGGGGATGTCGGGCGACTGCACGATTCCGCTCAGCAGCGTCCGGAACAGGCTGAGCACACGCTCGACCTCCACACGGCGATAGTGCCGCCGGTTGAAGGAGATGTTCAGCACCAGCCGGCCCTCATCGTCGACGTATGCGGTCTGGGATATCTCGTCGAAACTCTCTTCCCTGGTCAGCAGCGGCCTTATGTTCAGCCCGAAATCTGAATAACTCAGTGCCTCTAAGCCGCTGTCATAGTTCTCGAAGGCCGTCACGGTCTGGAAGAGGCTGTCGCCGGTCTCCGACATCTGCTGTATTTCCGAAAGGGCGCAGAAGTCGCAGGCGTTCGATTCGGCGGCCTGCTGCTGCAGCGTGTGCAGCATCTGCCGGGCTGTGCTGTCTTTCCCGGTCCGGACGCGCACCGGTACGGAGTTGATGAACAGGCCTGCGATGTCGCTCACATCGGTGCCTGTGTTGTCTCGCCCGGACACAACTTTTACGAACACGGCATCATCGGTGCGGCTGCAGGTTTGGAGCACCAGTCCCCAAGCCAGCTCCACGGCGTTGCCCAGAGTGGCCTGCTCCTGCTGGCAGAGCTTTTTCAGCCGCCGGGTCGTGGCGGCGTCGAGCTGTATGGAAAGCCAGTCTTCAGCCGACTGTTCAGCGGCGGGCACTTCGCCCCACGACGGGATACCGGCCCTCGTCGCGTAGCCTTCCAGCAGCCCGCGCCAGTAGTCCAGGGCTTTGTTCTTGTCTTTTGTAAGAATCTCGCGTACAGCGGATTCGTAGCGACCATCATTGGCAGCTACTTCCGTTTGACCGGCTTTGCCATGCAATTCCTCCTGCAGGAAGCGGAAAAGGTCGCCCAGGCAGAGCTGAAGGCTCCAGCCATCGACTATGATATGGTGCGTAGCTATTACCAGGTAGCAGCCTTCGTCGCACTTTTTCGCGCAGACCAACTGCATCAGCGGCTTGCGCTGCAGATCGAAGGCATTGGTGAGCATGTCCCTGCGCAGCGCCTTTACCGCCTCTTCGGGATTCTTTTCATGGCTCAGGTCTGTCATTCTCAGGCCGGGTGCTCTGTCGACGATGGCCTGGCGGTACTGCTCCACGCCATCGTGGATGATGGCTGTGCGCAGCACCTCATGTTTCCGTGCGAGACGCCCGAGCACGCGTCGTAGCTGCGCTTCGGTGGGGTTGCAGTCCGCCTCGAAGATGCTCACAAGGCGGTAGGCCCATGACTCCGGCTCCTGCAGATGCTTCAGCAGGATGCCTTCCTGCATCGGCGTCAGCGGGTATATGCGCTGCAGGCGCTCGCCCCGGGAAGCGTAGTCGGCCATGATGCGCTTGAACTGCGTGTCCGTCCATTCGTTCTCTCCCAGGTCGGTGGCTGTGACCTCCTGCTCTTCATGGCTGTCGAGATACCGGGTCAGGGCATTGATTTCCCGGAGAATGCCGTTTGCAAAGCTCTCTGCGTCTTCAAGGCTGTATTTGTCAGCGTCGTAGTCGAGGGTCAGGCGGAAGACGCCTCCCACGACCATGCAGTTGAGGTCGAGCTGGGGTCCGAAATGCTCCTTGCGCATGCGGGATCCCCTCAGGGAATCCATCATGGTGAAGAAACCGCCGGTCAGGGCTTTTTCGCCGTTCATCACTCCCAGGTAGTTGAAACCCGTCCGGGGCACGCGGTCCCTGTCGAGCGACACGGGCCTGTCTCCTTCGGCGTAACGGAGGATGTTGTAGCCAATGCCCTTGCCGGGAACGCGGTGGAGGGCCTCTTTCACGTTCCTCAGGTCTTGGCGGATGTCACCGCCAAGATTCAGTATGACAGGATATACGGAGGTGAACCAGCCCACCGTGCGATCGGTGCGGAGGGGTGCGCCCATGGGTTCGCGGCCGTGGCCCTCGAGCTGTACGGACATGCTGTCCATCCCTGTCAGCCTGCGGTAGCTCCTTCCCACTGCGGTCAGCAGCAGGTCGTTGACGTCAGCGCCGAAGCGTGACAGGCGGGCGGATGAGAAGGCACGGGTGTCGGCCTCGTTCAGATTCACGGAAATGCGGGCGAATCGGCGGTTGAGGTCCTTGCCGTCAGATACGGGCAGTTGTAGCAGAAGCTTCTGCTGGCGTTCCCAGTAGGGGAGTTCAAGGCCCAGGAGATAGCTGTTCCGGTAGGCATGTTGTGCGTCCACGTAGTCCCGGTAGCTGACTGTCTTCGCGGGCAGGCTGACGCTCAGGCCCTCGGAGAGCTGCCTGAAGGCGGTCTCCAGGTCTTCCGTCAGTATACGCCACGACACGCCGTCGACCACGGCATGATGGGTGCACAGGAAGAGTAAGTCCCCTTCGGCGGCGTGCAGCAGCACGGGCAGGAAGAGGCCTTCTGCCATGTCCATCGACTCTTCGATACGGGAGCATGCCTCGCCGATCGTGTCCGTCGGGCCCAGCTCCCGCTCCGTGACAGGGATTCTCGTCTCCGCCCCGCGCACGAACAGCCGACCGTCACGGATTACGGCGCGCAGCATGTCGTGGTGGAATACCACTGCATCCACTGCCTGCTGGAGCATGGCGGCGTCCACCCGCTCGCGGCAGCCGAGAAGCATGGACAGCTGGAAGCGTCCCATGTCGGCCAGATGCTGGTCCTTCAGCCATGAGAAGATGACGCTGTCGCGAAGCTCACCGCTCCAGGGTTCCTGGCTGATGCTTATGGTATCGTCCTGCACTGCAGCGGCTATGGCGCGCACCGTCTTCAGCTTCATCACGTCCGAAACCTGCACTGAAAGCCCCTTCTGGCGGAGGACGCTCACCAGGCGGATGGCCTTGATGGAGTCACCTCCCAGTTCGTAGAAGCCGTCGAGGGCGCCCACGGGGGCGTCCATGCCCAATACCTGCTGCATGGCGGCGGAAACGGCACGCTCGGCGTCGCCTGTCGGTTCGATAAAAACGGCAGCGCCGGTCATCACCGGTTCCGGCAGACGCTTGCGGTCGATCTTGCCGTTGGGCGTGAGGGGCATCCCGTCCAGCCGGATGAAGGCCGAGGGTAACATGTAATCGGCAAGGCCGTCCTTCAGATGTTCCTGCAGCAGCTGCTCATCCACGGCCATGCCGTCCTTTACGGTGTAATAACAGCAGAGATTCCTGACCCCGTTGATTTCCCTGACATCGACGAGCGCCTGGCGGATGCCGTCATACGACATGACCCTGTTTTCGATTTCACCAAGTTCGATGCGGAGGCCGCGCAGTTTCACCTGACTGTCGATGCGGCCCAGGAAATCGATGGCTCCATCTTCGCGCCAGCGGGCCAGGTCGCCGCTGCGGTAGGCTCTCAAACCATTGAATGTTATAAACTTGTCTGCGGTCAGATGGGGACTGTTCAGGTACCCCCGGGCCACGCCCGCCCCTGCGATGAGCAGTTCTCCGGGAAGTCCATGAGGCACGAGCTGGAGCCTGTCGTCGACTATGTAGATGCTGCAGTTGTCCAGAGGACGGCCGATGGAATCGTCGTCGTAGTCGGCATACAGGGAGAGCGCAGTGGCATAGACCGTGGCCTCTGTAGGGCCGTAGCAGTTGTACATGCGGTATTCCGGCTTTCTGACGGCAGGCAGTTTCTCACCGGCAACCGAGAGCACCCGCAGGGAGGACTCCGGATACAGGGAAGCGTAGAGATGACCTATCTGGGTGGTCATGTTGGCATACGACAGTTTCTCCTTTACGATATACTCGTGAAGGGCCGGCAGGTCCAGGCGCAGGTCGGACGGGATGATGAAAACCGATGAGCCGCAGCTCAGGGCCGGCCAGAAGTCGGCCTGGTGTACGTCGAAGCCGAAGTGGGCGTATGCGGCCACCCTGTCTTCCGGCGTGAGATTGAACTCCCTGACGCACCAGTGGCAGAAGTTCACGATATTGCCCTGGGTGAGCGACACTCCCTTGGGCTGTCCTGTGGAGCCGGAAGTGTAGAGTATGACATATCTGTCGTCCGGCGAAGCCTTTCGGCGGGATTCGATGCCGGCGGCGCCCTCTTCCGTCAGTGACGCCAGCATGTCGCTTGTAAACACCGTTCCGGCATGGCCGGGCATGGCTTCCTGGACGCGTGAGCCTTCGCTGAGTATCAGCCTGACTCCGGCGTCTTCGCACATGAAGGCAAGGCGTCCGGAAGGAAAGTTGAAATCGAGAGGCATGTATGCGGCGCCGGCCTTGATGATGGCAAGGGGATAGACGACCAGCAGCTCAGAACGCTCCGTCATCACGCCCACGGCCTCCTCCGGCTGGACGCCGTACCTGTCGATAAGGCAGGCGGCCAGGCGGTCGGTCAGCTCGTCCAGTTCACGGTAGGTCAACCTCCTGTCCAGGAAGGCTACGGCCAGTGCGTCGGGAGTCTTCTCCGCCTGACGGCGGAACATGTCGACCAGGGTTTCGGAGGCATCGTGTACGGGCGTCCCGCCTTTGGCCAGCTCGAGCAGGCGCGCCTCTTCCACGGCGCTGACGGTCCTGGAGTCAGACAGCAGTTTCCCGGAAGCCAAGCTGAGCGACATGTTGCCTATGGCATTGGCCAGCAGCGCCATGTCCCTGCACCCGTAGAGCCTGCCATCATACTCGACCATGATGACATAGGCGTCATTCCTGGGATAGGCGGTCACCGTGATCGGGAACTTGGCCAGGTCGGGATCCAGCGAGAGTTGGTCAGCACCCGCGATCCTGCCGTCTTCGAGGACGCCGCCCTGATAGACGAACATCATCCCGGCACGTATCCCGTGGCGTTCCACGAAACGGGTATAGGGGTAGTACTCATGCGTATAGCTCTGCTGGAGCTGTGCATGCATGGATTTTACAAAGTCGCTGGTCGTGACTCCTTCGGCAGTCGAAGGCCGCACGACGGGTATCGTCCTGACGAACATGCCGACGCTCGACATCAGTTCGGGACCAGAACTCCTGCCATTGCTGAGAGTGAGGTGCAGTCCGCGTTCCTCACGTGTCAGGCGGCTCATAGCCTCGGTGAAGGCTGCCTGCATGAAACTGCTGGCGGTCACGCCGTTGGCATGGCAGAAAGCGTCGATGGACGCGGCCGGAACCATGGTTTCGAGCTTGGCGTATGCCTTGCCGTCCGGCTTTGCGGAGTCGGGGAAACTCAGCGCCACAGCCTCGGAAACCATGCCGTCGAAGTACTTCTCCGCCTCTTCCATGGCTTCTCCGCCAGCCATCTCCTGCTCGTAAAGGGCGAAGTCGTAGAACTGATGGCTTTCAGGAAGCAACTGTTCGCCCTGACAGGCCTTGAGCATGTCGCCCATGAAAATGGAAGCCGACAGGCCGTCGAAGATGATATGGTGTATGTCCATGAACAGAAAGACAGCCGTGGGAGTCGTGATGAGCTCAAGGCGGTATAGCCTGTCTTTGAAGAGGTCGAAAGGACGAACCTTCTCGTGGAAGTAAGCCTCTCCGGGTTCATGGTCCAGAGTTGTCAGAATCACCTCGGCGGGTTCGTCGTCGTGCCGCTCCTGCATCACGGCGCCATCTGCCATCGCCAGCCGTGTCTTAAGGTAGCTATGGACGTCCACTGTTGCCCTGAGCGCCCCGGCGAGCCTGGAGGCATCTGCGGAGGCGAAACGGTATGATGTGGCGATGTTGTACTGGGTGGTGCCGCGGTTCATCTCCCAGTCGATGTATACGCCACGCTGGTTCCCGGTCAGCGGGTACAGCTCGCGACACTCGTATGACGGAAGGATTGGGACGGAAGAAGAAAGGCTGGCGGCGATGCCGCGGACCGTGGGGTCCTTCATTATGTCGGCCATTTTCAGCTGTGCCTTCATGCGATTGTGGACAGCCAGAGTCAGGCGCATCGCGGACAGGGAGGAAAAGCCCAGGGATATCAGGTTGTTGGTAACTCCGAAGTCGGTCATATTCAGCATTTCAGCCACGATGTCGAACAGCTTTTGCTCCGTCTCCGTTGCGGGAGGCACGATTTCCTCCAGTTCGACTATCGGCTCAGGCAGCAGCTTCCTGTCTATCTTGCCGCTGGGAGTGAGGGGCATGCTGTCGAGCTGCTTGAAGACAGTGGGTACCATGTACCCGGGCAACGCTTCGGAAATGAATTCCTTGAGCTCTTCCTTGTCGATGGGAACGGAAGCGGTGTAGTAGAGGCAGAGGAAGCGCTCGTCATGAAGCTTCGCCGCCGCCTGCCTGATGCCCCCGAACTTGCCTGCACGGTTCTCTATCTCTCCCAGTTCTATGCGGAAACCCCTCAGCTGCACCTGGCTGTCAATACGCCCGAGATATTCCATGTCCCCGTCTTCGTTCCATCGTACCAGGTCGCCGGTATGGAACATGCGCTTTCCCGGCATGAAGGGACATTCCGTATACTTTTCCTTCGTCAGTCCCTCCTGTTTCCAGTAGCCGCGCGTCAGCATCTTTCCCACAAGGCACAATTCTCCAGCCTCGCCCCGGGGCATGAGCCTACCCTCCTCGTCGACGACAAACATGGTGACCTCGGGCAGAGGCCGCCCTATGGGAATCCTGTCATAATCCTTTCCTTGCTCCACCACATGGTAGCATACCGGCAGGAATTCCGAGAGGCCATACATGTTGAAGACCTTTACTCCCGCAGTACGAAGCTTGACGGGCTTCATGGCCTCTCCTCCCACGATCATCTTCTTGAGATGAAGATTGTCGAAACCGGTGAGCATGTCAACGCCCACCTGTGGGCCCAGGAGAATCGCGGTGATGTCATTGTCCATGAAATACCGGGCCATGCCGTCCAGGCTGCGTCGCATGTCGGACGACAGGATATGAAGCGTCGCTCCCGCTCCAAGAGGGCCGAACGTGCTTATCACTGATGCGCTGAAACTGAAACTTACGAATTCAGCCCAACGTTCGCCGCTTTTCATGATCGGGCTTAGGGCAAGGACGCAATTAGTCAGGTTCCTGTGCTCCATCATCACTCCCTTGGGCTTCCCCGTGGAGCTGGAGGTATAGATCATGATGGCCAGGGATTCCGGCCTGCTGTTGTCCACAGGCCCGCAGTCCGGCCCTTCCAGCAGGTCCGTGTTATTGATAATCAGCTTCGCTTCAGAGTCTTCCAGCATGTATTGCAGGCGCTCTGCAGGATATTCACTGTCCAGGGCGATATAAGCTCCTCCAGCCTTGAAGACTCCCAGCGCCGCCACCACGAACTCTTTTCTTCTGGGCAGCATGATGGCCACGACGCTGTCCTGCTCCACACCGGCCTGCAGCAGGTTCCTGGCCAGGATATCCGACTTCCTGTCGAGTTCCGCGTAGGTGATGGAGCTGTCTTCATCCACCACCGCCGTAGCTTCCGGGTGGAGCCTTGCCTGCTTCCTGAAAAGGGTGACGAAGGTTTCGGAGGGGTCGTATTCCATCATGCCTTATCTCCTGACCCCGCGAAGAAATTCTCCTTCACTTACCCCTTCCAGCACTTCCACGTAGATACCGTCGCCTATGCCCACCTTTACGGGCACGCGTTCCCATTTCTGTGTCTCGATGTCCTCCGGGTCGGAGGTGAGGCGCCAGACGTATGCCGAGCCTCCGTCGAACACCACGGACGATTCCTCTATGGAGAGTACGTCATCGTGCTCCTCCGTGACCACCCTGGCGTTGACACTGTAGCCGGAACGGACGTCGATGCCGTCGGGGATGGTGGCGGCCGCCCACAGTTCGAATTTTATCACGCCGTTCTTCTCTTCCCCTTCCGGTGAGATATACTCCAGTTCGGCGGGGATGGCGACGTCCTGCATCGCTCCGAGGACCAGGACGGTGGGCATACCCACGCGGAGCCGCGCCACCTCAGTCTCGTCGATGCTGCCCTTGAACATCACATCGTTCATGTCTGCCACGGTGCAGATGGTGGTACCGTCGGAGAACATGCTGGTCGCGGATACCGATGAGCCTTCCTTTACGGGAACGTTGAGCACCATGCCTGTCATGGGGCTGGTGACTATCGTGGTATTTATGCTGCCTGAACGTTTCGACGAGCCCTTGGTAACCACTTCGTACTGGGCTTCGGCGGCGGCGAGCTTCTCTTTCGCTATCCTGTAGTGTGTCTCCGCCAGCTCGTACTCTTCCGTACTGATTGCTTCCTTCTCGTAAAGCTTTCTGGCGCGGTTCCACTGGCGCTGCAGCTCTTCCAGTTCGATACGGGCGCTTTCGACGGACGTCTGGGCTGTGTTGAGAAGGCCCATGTCGGGAATGATCCTGATGTGCGCCAGCTCCTGTCCGGCCTTGACCATCTCGCCCGGCTTTACGAGTATCTGGGTGATGATGCCGGTGATCTGAGGTTTTACGCTCACCTGGCGGCGGGGCGTAAGCTTTCCTGTGGCCACGGTCGTCTTCTGGATGTCGCGTGTCTGCGGAGTGATCAGTTCGTAGACTTCCGGTTCGGGCTGCGACTGCTTCCAGAGGAAATAGAACGTATAGACCACGAACACGGCTACGAGACACCAGACAACGGCTTTAACGATCTTTTTCATATCATTTTGATTTTTACTATTCTTCTCTGAGTGCTTCTATCGCCTTGATCGAAAGCGCGCGCTTTGCGGGTATCCATCCCGCGATAAGGCCTCCTGCCACGAGGACGAGCAGGGCCGCGATGGCGGCGATGAACGGTACGTGCGGGTTGTCGAACAGGCTGCCTTCTTCAGTGGCGAGGCGGCTGCTTACCAGATACACCCCCCAGAATCCAGCCACAAGTCCGACTATGCCGGCGGCCAGGGTGAGCACCAGGCTCTCGCACATGATCTGGCGTATTATTGCGGAGGGCATCGCTCCCAGGGCGCGGCGCACTCCGATTTCCTGAGTACGCTCTTTTACGGTTACCATCATGATGTTGGCTATGCCTATCAGTCCGGCAAGCAAGGTGCCCAGGCCCACGAGCCACACCAGCAGGTTGATCCCGTCGCCCACGACGCTCATCTGGCTGAGTTGTGCCTTCAGGTCGACCTGGAACATGGCTTCAGCATCGTTTGGGGCGATGGAATGTCTCTGGTAGAGCAGGTCTCCGAACTGCCTGTAATACTTGTCGGAAGGGTATTCCTCGTTCAGATGGAACAAGGCTATGTTCTGTTCGTTCAAATGGTTGTAGAGCAGCTGTGCGGTGGTGAGAGGAAGGTAGAGGCTTTCCGATTCATTGGGCCCCATGTGGAAGAGCGGACTAGTCTTCCGCATTACGCCCACGACCCGGCAGCTGAATCCTTCCAGATGGACGTCCTTCCCTACGGCTTCCTGGCCCGGGAATAGCTTGGCGGCCAGATGCTCTCCAAGCACGCAGACCTTCCGGCTCTCGATCAGGTCGAACTTGCTGATGAAGCGTCCGTCGAGGATACGGAGGGGAGATATGGAGGGATAATTGTCGGTTGCGCCAGCCACGATGACCATGTCGCTGTAGGAATCGCTCTTTGCCAGTTGGGTCTCTCCGGGGGAAGGAACCTCCAGTACAAGCACCTGGTCATGGATGGAGCCGGGAAACTTCTGCTCTATGGCATGGATGTCTGCATCGGTGATGACCCAATGGCGTCCGCGCTCAAAACCACCATATGCGATAGTGGTAGGGAAGGTGAAATACCCCACTGTATTGCTCGACATGGCCCTCGTCTGCGCAGTGACGCCGCTGTTGAAACCCACTCCTGCGCCTACCATGAACATCAGTATCACCAGGCCCCAGAATACGCCGAAGGCGGTCATCAGCGAACGCATCTTCTGCCTTCTGATGGTCTCCCAAACCTCCTGCCAGAAATCCTTGTCAAACATAAGCCCTCCTGTGTACAATGTTTATCTTGCTATCAGCGCGTCCACTATCTTGCAGTTGGAAGCCCTTCGCGCAGGCACGTATCCTGCTGCGATTCCTGCGAGAATCATGATTATGTTACATCCTATTATGGTACTGAAACTCACGGTAGGGTCGGTGAAGTAGGGGATGGTGCCGCCCAGGGTAGCCGACAGCAGCTGGGTCAGCCCGATGCCGAGCATCATGCCAATATATCCGAAGATCGCGGTAATGATGACCGATTCCAGGAGCACGAGCCGGATTATGCTCCCGCGGCTCGCTCCCATGGCCCTGCGCACGCCCAGCTCGCGGGTGCGTTCGCGCACCGTGATGAGCATGATGTTGGATACGCCAACCACTCCTGCGATCAGGGTGGCTATGCCTATGATCCACACGAAGAAGCCCATATAGGTCAGTATCTTCGACAAGCCTATCACCGTTTCAAAGTCGTTCCTGATCACCAGGGCCTTGTTGTCCTTCGGACTGCACATCAGGCGCGGGGAAAGGAAGTCCCGCAGGCTGGAGGTCAGGCGCTGCAGCTCTCCGAGCTCCTCGATGCCGGAATACGTCACCTGTATCATGCCCAGGGCAGGATCGTCGGGGCTGTACATAGCCATCACCGTGGAGATGGGCGCATATGCCCCGACTATGCTGTATTCGTGGAGGCTCTCGCATTCTCCGACCACCAGCAGGGAATTGCCGTCGAAGTTCAGGCGCCGGCCGACTGGGTTTCCCTCGCCGAACAGCTCCTGGCAGATACGGTCGGTAAGCACGCACACCTTGCGGCGCTGCTGCAGGTCGGTGTCGTTGATGTCGCGGCCCCGGATGATCTTGTTGTACTGCGAGACTATGTAGCCCGGAGTGCATCCGGTAAGGGAGGTTGACAGATAATCGTTTACGGTGGAAACCTTGGTGGGCTGGCTGAAAACGGGGAAGACGTCGTCGACATGGTCGAAGCGCTGCCGTTCGAGGGCCTCGGCGTCGTCGATGGTAAGCTTCACCAGCCTGTCGGTGCCCATGCCGTTCCATGCCACGGACGTCTTGCCGGTGGTGATGGTGGTGTACTGGGTCATGTCGAGGGAAGAACTCCTGTACATGCCTTTCTGTATACCTCCTGCCGACCCAAGCATCACCACAAGGCTGAACATGCCCCAGGCGATGGCGAAGCCCGTCAGCATGATGCGCTGGCGGTTGCTCTTCATGGAGGTCAGCACCTCGTTGATCAGGTCGTTCATCTCTCGTCCTTGTATATCACACCGTCCTTGAAGAATATCCTCCGGTCTGTCTGGTTGGCGATTTCCTGCTCATGGGTGACGATGACCACTGTCTGCCCCTCCTTGCGGTTCACTTCGCAAAGCATGTCCATCACCTCCTGCGTGGTCTTGCTGTCCAGTGCTCCGGTCGGCTCGTCGGCCAGGAGGATCTTGGGGTGGGTGATCAGTGCCCTGGCGATGGCCACCCTCTGGCGCTGTCCGCCGGAGAGCTGCATCGGCAGGTGATGCCAGTGTTCGGCCAGGCCGACTTTGTCCAGGTACTCCATGGCCAGATCGTTGCGTTCCTTGCGCTTCACGCCCCGGTAATATAGCGGCAGGGCCACGTTCTCCATGGCGTTCTTGTAGTATATCAGGTTGAACGACTGGAAGATGAAGCCTATCAGCTTGTTGCGGTAGATAGCTTCGGTCCTGTCGTCAAGGTTCTTCACCAGCTTGCCCTCAAGAAGATACTCGCCCTCGTCGTAATCGTCGAGTATGCCCATGATGTTGAGCATGGTGCTCTTTCCTGAACCGGAGGCTCCCATGATGCTGACCAGCTCTCCCTCGTCGATATGGAGATCCACTCCCTTGAGGACGTGGAGGGGAACTTCACCGGGATAGGTCTTGTGGATACCCTTGAAATCAATCATGGTCTTATTCCTCCTTAATGGTTACGTAGGTTACATTGAGCCCGTACATGGCACGGTAGCTCATCTCGGAGCAGCTGTTCTTGGCCAGCAGCAGGCCGAATCTCAACTCCGAGGGGTCCATGTCAAGAAGTTCCTCGGCCGTGTACTGCCTCGGTTCCTGGGACATGGGGTCGAAAGGCGTACCGTCGTCCTTCACCACCAGGTTGAGGCTTCGGTCGTGGTCCATGCATAAGATCAGGTCGAAGCGTTGGGATTGGCGGGGATGCGTCACAGCGTGTAAGCTGATGTTCTTGGCGAGTTCCTCCACCACGAGGCTTGTACGGAACACCATAGTATCTGACAGGGAAAGCCCCTTCAGGTAATCGTTGATCTGGAGCAGGCTGTCCTCAAGGTCGGAGCGGTCGTAGGCTATCGACAGGCTCTTCTTGTTGGTGGCGTCATCATCCTTGGGAATGAGCGTAAACCAGTATACGTCGTTCTTTTCCCTACTGGAAATCCATGTCACCGATACGAGCTGGAAGACCAGGGTAATCAAGGCTACGGTGGGGTAGGCGAGCCAGAGGTGCCCGGGAATCCAACTGGCCATTATCCATATGGCGGGCAGCAACAGCACGAAGGTCATCGTGCCCAGGATGGTGCTGAGCCCGCGGTGGTCTGTCAGCAGGTAGATGAAACGGCTGATCATGTAGACGGCATAGGGCAGGAATACCAGCGAGTATTCGCGCAGGGGAGTACGGCACAGGTCCCTCCAATGCTGGGTGGAGCCGCCGAACAGCGACGCCAGGGCGTCGGGCCAGATGAGTATGACGGCGGTCACCAGGGCGGTGAAGGAGATAGTAAGCCTGAAGGCGTGGGAGAAGAGCATCCTCAGGCCCTGGTAGTCCTTTTCTCCTATCATCACGCTGCCCAATGCCGAGAGGGCGTTGCCGCAACCGGCGAGGACCAGCATCGTAAAGGACAGGGACTGGTTGCATATCGAAAGGATGAAAGCGCCGTCCGAGCCCTGGGCGTTCAGGACTATACGGTTGACGCCCAGCATAATGGGAGGAAGTATTATGATGCCCAGCACAAGGGAGGAACTCTCCCTGACGCTGCCCAGGAGCAATTCTTTCCAATTGGGAACGTGTCTCTCGAATCCCAGCGAACTGCGCGGGGAGAAGACATACTGGAGCATTATGGCAGACGCTCCCAGTTCGCCAATGCCCGTGGCCAGTGCCGAACCGTCGAGTCCCATGCCGAAGCCGGAAACCAGGAGCAGGTCGAAGACTATGTTAAGTGTTACGGTCAGGATGACAGCCCTTGTTACAACGGTCGGACTGCCATCCACGCCAGTAAATTGTTTCAGCGTGCCGGAGAGCGTGATTAGCGGAGTCATCAGTATGTACATCCACATATAGTCACGCAGGTAAGGCTGCAGGTGTTCTTCAGGACAGAGCGACTGGACGATCTGGGTCAGCGATGGCAGACAGATCGCGATGATGGCGGCCGAGGCGACCAGGCCGGCAGCGACCGATACGGTGAACACCTGGCGGGCCCTGGTAAAATCCTGCCGGCCTATGGCCTTTCCAGCCAGGATGCTGCCACCCACCGAGAACAGGAAGAACACCACGCTGATTATCATCCCGAAAGGTCCCATCAGGTTGATGGCCGACATGGCGTCGGGCCCTACGAGATGGGACATGATGATACTGTCGGAGATCAGGCAGAGCTGCTCGATGACCAGCGTCAGGACAGTCGCAGTGAGATATGTCCTGAAGGATTTGCTTATTATATAGTCTTGCCGTTGGGCCACTTGTCGTCCGGATTCACGCTACCATCTGTCGTAGTGGATGTTCTCGGGCTTCCACTTGTCCTTGGGCCTGTCATTTCCCGAAGGATGCCCCACAGGAACTATGCAGTAAGGCTTCACGTCGTCCGGCAGGCCCAGGACCTCGATGGCGGGGTTCATGCGCTCTTCATAGGGATAACAGGCCGTCCATACGGCGCCAAGGCCTATGGCCTCCACTGCCAGCAGCATGTTTTCCGTCGCGGCCGCGCAGTCGGCCGTCCAGTTGTTGTTCGGCCGTCCGTTCTTCTGGACCGTCTGTCCGCAGACCACTATGACCACGGGAGCCTTGGCAATCATCTTGTTGAAGCCGCCGGCGAGCTTGTCTTTCACCGCCTGGTCCCTGACCACGACGAAACGCCAGGGCTGGACATTCATCCCGGTAGGGGCCGCCATCGCGGCCCTGAGGATGGTTTCCACCTGCTCAGGAGTTACGTCTTGGTCCGTATAACTGCGCACGCTCTTGCGGGAGGCGATGTTGTCCAGGACGGCCTTGCTGTTGTCCTGGGCCAGCCCCGGCATGCAGATCAAGGCAATCAGGGCAACGAGAATGAGATTTTTCTGTTTCATTCCGCTAATTTAATAATTATTTGATAAATAACGGAATTATATATGATGCCCCAGTAGAATCGGTGCCGTGAGGCACCTCCAAAACAAAAGCGAAGCGCCGGGCCTACGGCCCGCAGGGGTCTGGGGGCAGAGCCCCCAGTATAATCAGTGCCCTCAGGCACCTCAAAATAAAACAGGACCGCACGCGGTCCTGTTTTATTTTGAGGTGCCTAGCGGAATTGAACCGCTCTACCTGGTTTTGCAGACCAGTGCCTAACCTCCCGGCCCAGGCACCAGGGACTACAAAGGTATGGATTTTTTTTGATATGCCAATTTTTTTTATCCGAACTCCGAGTCGAAAGTCATGCGGCGGGAGTCGGAGGGGTGGCGGAAAGAAAGGTGGGCGGCGTGGAGCATGAGGCGGGGTGCCGGGTCGCCGCCGTAGAGACGGTCGCCGAGGATCGGACGCCCGAGCCCATCGGGATGGGCGCAGTGGACGCGCAGCTGATGGGTACGGCCGGTGTAGGGAATCAGTCGCACCGATACCTTCCCGTCAGGCGCGACGCGAAGCACTTCATACTCAGTGACAGCGCTCTTTCCTCCTTCGGGATCGACCTGCTGCCGGGGACGGTCGTACCAGTCCGGCGCGATGGGCAGGACTATCTTGTCCCGGGAGCCTGGCTCGAGCGGCCGTGCTCCTTCATCCGGCGGGAGCTCAGCGAGATAGGCCTTCGACACTTCGCGCTCTTCGAACTGGCGCTGCAGCGCGGCCTGGGCTTCGGGAGTCTTGGCGAAGACCATGAGCCCGGAGGTGTCCATGTCGAGCCTGTGGCAGGAGTAGACAGGGGAGCCGCAGTACCGGCCCAACCAGTCCTGAAGCGACTGCCGCGGCGATACGCCGGGCAGGGGCCGGCCCGGCACCGCCAGCATGCCGGCGGGCTTTTCCGCCACAACGATCGAATCGTCTTCATAGCGGACCACCGGGTCGGCCAGGTGCCAGTGCGCATCGCTTTCAAGGGGATTTGGCTCGACTTCAAGCCCCTGCATCATCCAGGAGAGCAGGGGACCGCATTTCCCCGTGCAGGCGGGATAGAACGCGCCGCTCCGGCGTATCTCCCGTGAGGGGGAGGCTCCATACCAGAATTCTCCCCATGCAATGGGCTTGAGCCCGTGGGACAGGGCGTAATGGAGCAGTTTGGGCGCGGCGCAGTCGCCGGTGCCGGCGGGTGGCACGAGGCCGCGCTCGGCGAAGATGTCGAGTATCGAGCGTCTTTCGCCGAGGCCGTTGCAGACTATATATTTGGAGAAAAGCCAGTCCTGCAGCTGTCTCGAATGCTCGGGGCTCTGGGCTTTGATCGATTCCGGCCTGTAGGCATAGACAGGCGGCACAAACCCTTCCACGAAATGGTTTCCTCCTGCCATGCCTGAAAAAGCATATATAAACATCGACTGGCGCTCGCTCAGCGGCTCTGGTGTTCGTCCCGCTCGCAAAAAAAGCTCGCGGCT